>JAIXPV010000550.1 GCA_027486105.1 Runella sp.
CGTTCGTATTTAAAAATATGCTCGCTCTCCAGTTTATAATAATCCAACGCGTTCAGTTTTGTCACAATTTGTTGCCTTTGGGCGTAGGGCAAATCCTGTTTTAAAGGATAACAAGGCTCTGGTTTTGTGAAATTATAGTAGCTTCCAAGTGATTGCTGGTACTGATTTTCATTGGCACCCACGGGCACGCAGAGGTGGCGCGGAATGTATCCCAGCCAATATTTTGACGCATACCTAATCGCGAAAAGAGGCTTGTTGAAATTGTCAACAACATAGGGTATGGCGGTCAAAACGAAGAAATAGCCCAAGAGGACTCTCCCTTTCGCGGGCCAATTGGCCACTAAAAGCCCCACCAGTAGGGTTCCCTGCGCAAATACTGGCATGTGGGTTCGTGAACTCCAAAATTGAAATTTAGCCGAACTGCAAAAAATAACAAAACCGACTACCGCACAGGTCAATATTCCCTTAAATACATGCTGTTTTTTCTGAAAAAGTAGCCACACAGCGGCGATACAAATGGCAATCAACAGCAAAAGATTTCCCGACATATCTTCCTGAATCACAAATTGCGTCCGGTAGTTATCCAGCGACAATTGCGGATTGTTGATATCCTCTCCAATCAGGGTATGAAACTTCGCCATCACGGCATCTATTTTCGCATTATAACCCGCACTAGGAAGACCTAAATGCAAACCAATGTTTTTAGCAACATTGCTCAGTGTACAAGTGAAGCAGTATTTCTCAACCGCAATGTTTTCAACAAACAAGGAGCTACCGATTTTTGGGCTTAAGATTGATCCAAATAGGGCGTAATTTCGGCTAAAAAAAGGCCCAAAAACCAACACTAAGGTCACTAACGCAATCCCAAAGGTTGAAATAGCGGTTTTGAGTCCTTTTTTTCGCAGTACTTGAATCCCAATCCAAACGCAGTACGGGAACGCATAAAAGAAAACGGGATATTTCGTAAACCCGCCCAACGCCAAACAGATACTCATCCACCAGACATCTTCCCTCCTGAATTCTTGCAGCAGTTTTATCCCAAAATACATGAAACAAGTAAAGAAGAACACCGCTACGTAATCATTTTGGGTGGTAGAAGCCTCCAAAATGCCGATGGGTAAGGTAAGTTGTAAAATACTGACCAAAACTTGTATGCCAGTTTTAAGCCCCAACTGTTTGGCAATTGCCCCCACACTAGCGACTGTTCCGAGCATGGCCCCCCATTGCACCACATTGACTAAGTAATCATGACCACTCAGCGCTAATACATGAAGCAGGAAATACTCCGACATCACATTGTGATACAACTGCTGTACATGAATCGTTGGGAAATGATTTACGTTGTGGTTTTGCAACCAATACACCACCCGCGTAAGATGATAATTGTTGGAGTCCACGTTGTTGGGTGGCGCATAAATGGCCAAAAATAACAACGGCACAACAATGAGGACACCGCATAAAACCAGCAAAATCTGCTCACTACCAGAAAGTTGACTCAACGCACGCACGCCTGCAATATCATGCGATCGGTTTTTCCAAAATAGATAAAGTCCCACGCCGAGCGTCAATAGCCAAAACAACCCCAATAAGAGAGGGGTAAGCACATTGAATGCCGAAAGCAACTCGGTCGAAACATACACCAAGGCTCCCACACTCACCAAAAACTTGATAAACATTACTCGCATAGGCCTTGAATGATATGCACCACTTTTTCTACGCTTTCGTCGGTAGGGTGCCGTTGTAAGACTTTACGTTTGGCATTTTGTCCCATTTTTAAGCGCAACGCGTCATTTTCAACCAGTTCGATGATTCGATTGCTCATTGCAACACTATCTAGATACGAAACCACAAAACCCGCATCCTCTTCGACTAGCTCGGGCGCACCGCCTGCTTTTTCAAAACACACAATTGGTTTTTCGGACAAGGCAGCCTCTAAGACCACCAACGGGTAAGGGTCCTCGCGAGAGGTAAGCGCAAAAACGTCAAATTGGCTTAAATAATGGAACACTTCAGAGGTAAGCCCTACGTGGATAATACGCTCTGAAAGCCCCATTCTTTCGGCGTCGAAGCGTTGAACTTCATACAACTCAGACTCAACTGGCATTCCTACCCACACAAAATAAACGGGCTTATTGCCGAAATGTGTGATGACCTGCTGCGCCACCATCATAAATATATCGTTGCCTTTACGCCACTCGGCATGACCACAGCCACCAATCAAAACAGCCTCGGCCGGCAACCCCATCTTTTGACGGATATTTACTTTTTTTGCTTCTGCAATATTTTTGAGAATCAGTGGAGTGTCTATAATTTGAAACGTACTTATTTGATTTTCAGGATATAAATATATTTTCTGAAAATAAGCCGCCACCGCTCTCGAAACCACAATAAGGTGATTGGTACGGCTCATAAGGTAAGCCATGTCCTGCGGGTCGCTGTATTTTTTGATGGACATTTCCAGCTCATGCGCAAAGAGGACAGTGGGCGCCGAAATAAAATCCAACTGCCGATACGCCGCTGCCGCGCCGATGGTATTGGCAAAAACAAGCCCAAAGTCCTGCGCCATAAACAGCTCCTTAAAGCGTCGCCAACGGCGCTTTAACACCTTTTGTTTTGCCCAAATATCCAACGACAGCAAAGAAAGAAGTTTTTCCACCAAAGGATTGAAGTGAACATCACCCAATCTGGGTAAACGGCTAGTGGAAACCAACGACCTGAATTCCTCTTCCAACGGCCCATCGCTGCAAAGCAGCAGGTGCATAGGCAAATTATGATGTTTGAGTTGTCGCAACAACTGTAACAATACAATCTGTCCGCCAGCACGATTGGCATCGTGGCTTATGAAGAGGATTTTTTTCATTAAAATTTCGTCAACAGTTTTTGCCAATTATCCAATTGACGATTAACATCAAAAGTTAATGCTCGTTCGCGAAGCACTTTTTTATCAATAACAATGGAGCCGGTCATAACTTTTTGCATGATGTCGGCCAGCTTGGGAATATCAAACGCGGGGGCTACTTCGCCCATCCCCGGCTGTACAAACTCACTGATTCCGCCCGAATTAAAGCCTACTACAGGCTTTTGCAAATAAGCCGATTCAATCATCACCAACGGGAAAGGGTCCTCTCGGGAGGTAAGCACAAAACCATCACAAATATTGAGATAGTCATAATAGTCTTGTCCACCTTTGGCCCCTAAAGCAATAAAATTTAGACCTTCTCTTTTTACCCGTTCTTGCAAATAATAAGAAACGCCGTACTCACTGCCGCTTCCCAGCCACACCAAATACGCATTTTTGGGCAGGTGTTGAAGCAAATCAGGCA
>JAIXPV010000664.1 GCA_027486105.1 Runella sp.
GAAAGACCTTGACCGTTTGGTGAATGGACTTGACGAGATTGCCTCTGCCTCCAGAAGAAAGAGCTAGGTAATTCGTCATATAAATTGAATTTATATAGCTTGGGTCAGCTTCAATTTTTTGAAGCTGACCTTTTTTTGGTCAATTTTTGATGCGATAAATGGGGCTTTATTCACGGATGGATTAATTAAAATTTGTTCATTTATTTCAACTGATTCACAACGATTAACTTCCCCTTTTCTACGTTTGAATACCTGCATTCTACGCTTCCCTTTGTTATATTTTTTCGTTTGACTTTCAGGGTAAATCTTTGCGGCAGTGTGGACTTAATCCAATAAAATACATTTCGTTCCTCTTTTGATAATCTAACCCTAAAAAAAACATGAATCCATTTTACATCATTTTGTCGGTTGCCGTACTCTTGCTAATTGGGGGCATTACCATCTACAACGGCCTTGTCAGTGGCCGGGTCTTGGTAGATGAGGCCTGGAGTGGAATATCGGTGCAGTTAAAGCGCCGTTTTGACTTGATTCCCAACTTGGTAACGACCGTAAAAGGCTACGCCAAACACGAAAGCGAAACCCTTGAAAAAGTAATTCAATTGCGAAATGCGGCCGTTTATGCCTCGCCGCTCGACGTAAGCGCTCAGGCACAGGCCAGCGCGGCCTTGTCGCAAGGGTTGAGGTCGGTGTTTGCCCTTGCCGAAAACTATCCCGATTTGAAAGCAAACCAAAATTTTGCCGATTTACAGGCTGCCGTAGAAAAAATTGAGGATGATTTGCAAAACAGCCGGCGGTACTACAACGCCACAGTGCGTGATTATAACACAAAATGCGATTCGTTTCCTTCCAATCTAGTGGCGGGACTTTTTCATTTTACCAAAAAAACATTCTTTGAATTGGCGAGTCCTGAAGAGTCGCAAAACATAAAAATCTCCTTTTAATCAGCGTTGTTCAATCATGAGACTCCTTAAGAAAAAATACCTTTTTATTCTGATTCTGTGGAGCGTTTGCTTTCAGGCATGCGGGCAGGGTTTTGTGATTAAGCACTTTGACATCGACCTTACCGTTCGGGCAAACGGCGCACTTAACATAAAGGAAACCATCGACGTGTTTTTTACCGAAGCCAAACACGGCATTTATAAAGACATTCCGACGCGTTATAACATTGAATTTCAGACGGGCCTCGAAAGTGCAACCTATAAATTGCTGCACAACAATATGCTCGTCATGCCTATTCGCAACATTCGGGTGCAACCAGCTACGTATTTGCTTGAGTCTGAGGAAAATTATCTAAGGATAAAAATCGGCGATGCAAATGAAAAAGTAGAAGGTTATCAGCGTTATGTGATTGAATATGAGGTTGATAATATTGCGGCATACTACAGTGACCACGTCGAAATTAATTGGAATTTGATTGGAGATCAATGGAATGCACGGATCGAAAAAGCAACCTATACCGTGCATTTGCCTCAGCCACAATCTACGTACAATCCTGTTTTGTTTAGCACGTTTACTGGCGCTTCGGGGAGCACCTCCAACGCTACTCAATCCCAATGGGTCGATCACCAAACGCTCAAAGGCGCGATAACTCAGCCCCTCGAATTGAATCAGGCTTGGACCCTTAACCTACGGTTTCCGAAAGACCACATTCGCTACGAAGCGGGCGATGTGTCGTTTTTCGCCAAAAAATTCTTCCTTAAAAACTACGATACGCACTATACCATTCAAAAGGATGGTTCGACCGAAGTAACCATCAATGCCAACTTGAAATTTGTCAATACTGTCAATAGTTTGTGGGTTTCAATTGATAATTTTGTTGAGGAAAGAGCCTTTGGAATGTCGGGGCGGTGGCTACACAACCATACATACTATACGATTGAAAATGTGCGGTGGCAAGGGGCCGTTCAGGACAAAGAGGAGCCTTTCAAAATACACTTTAACGGTGTGAAAGCAGGAGATGAGCGGAAAGTTGAATTGCGGTATACCCTAAAAGGCAACGTGGCTGAAGATTCCCAAAATGTTGGGTATTCGCGGGTTTTTTTCAGGCACAAAAACTATTTTCTGAACGAACCTATTATTGCTTCCAAAACGCTGATTACGTTGCCTGTTTTGGCAGCCGAAGCTAAGTGGCTGGCCAATGTGTCGCCAGATTTCAATTCGCAGTTGCTCACCACCCGTACCGACGGTCAAAATATCATCATTGAATCCACGAAGTCTATTTCTTCTGATGATTATTTTTTTCAGCCAGCTGTGAGTGTTCCTTCTGGGGTGCTGGTGGCTTCGTCGGGCGTTGCTTGGAAGCGGGGATGGACCAACAATCAATGGCTTCTTTATTCCCTCTTTCCGCTCATTTTTGTGTTTTGGTTTTGGCATAAAAAAGGCCGCGATAAGCCCATTACGATTGTTCCCCAGTATTATCCACCCCAAAATATGACCCCTGCCGAAGCGGGTGTTTTGATTGATGACAAATTGCACGACCACGATGTTATATCCTTGATTCCTTACTGGGCGTCGCAGGGGTTGATTAAAATCGAAGAAATAGAAACTGTTGTACTGCTTGGCCTATTGAAAAATACGGACTATAAATTGACCCGTCTAAACTTCCTGCCAGAGACGGCTACTTCCTACGAAAAGCGGTTGTTTGACGGACTTTTCAGCGGACAAAATTCGGTCTTGCTATCTTCGTTGAGGCTTACCTTTTATAAAACAATGGAGAAAGTTACCGAATTGCTCAAATATAAAATTGAAGCGAATCGCCATTATGAAGGAAGTGGAATTGAAGCGGGGAAAGTCATGAAAATTGGAGGTTATCTATTGTGTGGGCTTTGTGTGATGTTTAGTTTTTCTTTTGAAGGAATACCAGAAATTGGATTTGTTTCCGTAGAAACGGGAGCAGGAGCGCTGATTCTTGGGCTGGTGATGGTGGTGCTCAGCCGAAAAATGCCCAAAAAATCGCTTTTAGGAGTGGAGATGTATCGACAATTGGCGGGGTATCGAATGTTTATGCAAACTGTAGAACTGCCTCGCCTTCAGCAACTCATTCGGGAAGACCCGCATTATTTTGATAAAACACTGCCCTACGCGATGGTTTTTAACCTGACCGACAAGTGGTCCCAAAAATTTGAGTCGCTCAATGTTCCCCCGCCTAGTTGGTATTCTTCCAGCGTCAACGGATTTACGACCTCGCAGTTTGCTCGTCGTTTTCAGGATGCTTCCCAAACCATGAGCAATACGCTCACGAGTGCCCCTTCCAAGAGTGGTAGCAGTGGCGGCGGTGGTTCGAGTGGGGGTGGTTTTGGCGGTGGGGGCGGCGGTAGTTGGTGATTTATTTATTCTGCTATTTTTACCAAAATGATCTTCTCAGCGTTCTGACATAGGATACCACATAATATGTTTGTGGTATAGAGGCTTTTATCCAGAATTTAACAACCCATAAATTACAAACCATGAAAACAATTCAGCTTCTAATACTTTGTTTTTTTGTCCAGTGGAGTTATGCCCAAGAAAAGTCGCTTTTGTGGGAGGTATCGGGCAATGGCCTGACGAAGCCCTCGTATGTCTACGGAACCATCCATATGATTTGTCCTAATGACTATTTTTTGACCGATTCGACCAAGGCGGTCTTCCAAAAGGCGGAGCAGGTTTATCTCGAACTAGACATGGATGATCCCACCCTGATGTCGAAGATGATGCAGATGATGATGCTCACCAACGGCAAGAAAATTAAAGACTATCTCAAACCCGAAGAATACACCTTATTGAGCGACTATCTCAAAGAAAAAATGGGCACAAACCTTGACCAAATGGGGGGGATGAAGCCATTTGCGCTGATGTCGATGCTGTATACAACGTTGTTGAGTTGTCAGCCGCAATCCTATGAAGTGGTGTTTACACAGATGGCATCCAGTACCAAAAAAGAATTGCTCGGACTTGAAACGGTAGAATTTCAGATGGGTGTTTTTGACCAAATCCCCTACGAAAAACAGGCGGGATTGTTGGCTGATATGGTTCGGAAGAAAGAGGAATCTTCCAAAGAATTTGGCGATATGGTGGCGCTCTACAAAAAGCAGGATTTGGAAGGGCTCCTTAAATTGATGGACAACAGCGAATGGGATTTTAACGGCTATGAAGATATTTTATTGGCCAACCGAAATACGGCTTGGGTACCCATCATGGAAAAGGCCATGAAGTCAAAGTCCACTTTTTTTGCGGTAGGTGCAGGACATTTGGGAGGAACAAAAGGGGTGTTACAACTACTTAAAAAACAGGGATATAGCGTAAAAGCCATATTATAATTTTGGAATTCTTATCATTTTGGTAGTGCTTTTTTCGTATATATAAGGGTGGATTACCGTTTAAGTTTATTATTTGGCTAGACGGTTAAACCTATTTATAACTAATATCTCGCAAAAAAACGAAAGAAGTATGAACACAATCAAATCATTGGTGCTTGTGACGGTGGGGTTAATGGCAGGGGTAGTAAGGGCGCAAACTCCCGATGAAGTGGTAAATGGTTACTTAAATTATGCAGGAGGCAAAGACAAATTGTCGACCATTAAAACCATTCGAATGGAAGGGAAAATCAAAATGCAGTCGGTTGAGATACCCTTAACAATACTCCAGGAAAAGGGTGGAAAATTAAAAATGATGACCACTATCAACGGAGTCGATTTTGTGCAGACGGCGTATGATGGGAAAACTGCGTGGTCGACCAATGCCGTAACAAAACTTCCCGAAATCATGTCGGAGGAAGATACTTATAATCTCCAGCAAGAAACCGATGCCGATTTTTCCAGTCCTTTTTTAGATTATAAGTCTAAAGGTTACAACGCGGAGGTGCAAGGCCGTGAAAAGGTGGGGAATGTAGATTGCATTAAACTTAAACTGACCAAAAAAGCACTGAAGCGGAATAAAAAAGTGGAAGAAAACAGCATGATTTACTACTTTGATGCCCAAAATTTCAACCTTTTGATGTCGCGGGGTTTGATGAATAGTGGGCCTGTGAGGGGTATCCCGCAGGAAATTATGTACAACAACTTCCAAAAAGTAGATGGAATGATGTTCCCTTTTGAAATGCGTTATCGAATAGCGGGGCAGGAAGGGCAAACGATTATTATTGAGAAAATAACCGTTAATTCCAGGTTGGATAACAAAGTGTTTGTTTTTCCAGATGGGAAATAAACATGGGTAATGGCTACATTTTTTGCAGCCATGCTGCCAAATCCATCATCCATGCCACGCCCACGTGAACGATGATACCACCCCAAATACTGCGTGATTCCAGTGCAATCACGCCCAAGATATAACCGCCAAAAATGGAGCCGATGGTTTCGCCGAGGGGCTTGCCAAAATGCAGCGAAGCATAACATACCACCATGGGAATAACGGCACCTCTGCCCAATAAATGGACCATTCCGATGACCATAAACCCTCTGAACATCAGCTCGGTAGATACAAAGTCAAATGCATACAATAACTCATAAAGCAAGGTCGTAACCCACCGCGACACCCCGAAGTACTCGTCGGCATTGGAGTCAAAATAAGTAGGATAGGAGCGCAAAAAATCGGGTTGAAAAGAGGCCCAGGCAATCAGTGGGAGCATCATTGAAACCAGTATAAAGTAAGGCTTTAGTTTGGTCCATTTGGGTTGAAGCCCGTAGAAATGATGGCGCTGATTATCGACAAAATAATAAAATAGAACCAATGGCAGAAAGACGGTCAAGGCTGAGGATACATTGGTGAAGCAATGAAACAGATAATTGTATACAGCTCCCTCAAAGAGGTTTCTACTTAAGGAATTGTACCCGTAAAAACCACCGTCAAGCCCCAAAACGGCCAAAATAAACAGGCTATAGAGCCAGAATCTGGGCTGCTTGATGCGCCACCATTCTTTGGTAAAACCCAGATAGATAAATAAACCGCCGTAATACGCAAAACAATAGAGTAGAAAATACCAGACAATGCGCAGCGGATTGCCCCGGTAGCTGTCAATGATTCCTCGTTCGAGATTGAGCGAGTAATTGAACGTAATAAATAATGCTAAAAACAGGGCAAGGGCTCCGTAAAGCTCCCAACGGAAGTCTTGCCGCAGGTGTTTGCGGAGCGCGTCCCAAATTGGTTTCATCTTAGCTCTTTCTGCCCGCTTCTACGGCGTTGCGTACGCTTCCATGGGCTTCTAGTAGCGCCTGTGCTTCCTCTGTGCTTAGATGAGGGAGCTCTTCTCTGACCATCCTGATGGCCCGTTGTACCAATTTATAGTTGGTCATTTGCATGTCAACCATTTTATTGCCTTTTACACGCCCCAGCTGAATCATCACCGAGGTTGAAATCATGTTCAACGCCAGTTTTTGGGCGGTTCCTGATTTCATACGCGTACTGCCCGTGACAAACTCAGGGCCTACGACAATTTCAACTGGATACTCAGCGGCGGCGGCTACTGCCGAACCTGTATTGCAGACAATGCACCCCGTCAGAATGCCAGACTCGCGGGCTTTCTGCAATCCTCCAATCACGTAGGGAGTCCGACCAGAGGCAGCAATGCCCACCAGTGAGTCCAATTGATCAATTTCGTAGGCATTGAGGTCAATCCATGCTTGTTCGGGGTCGTCTTCGGCGTTTTCGACTGCCCGTCGAATGGCCTGGTCGCCTCCTGCCATCAGACCAATGACCATATCAAAGGGAACCCCGTAAGTTGGAGGGCATTCAGACGCATCAACCACCCCCAGTCTACCGCTTGTGCCTGCTCCAATGTAAAAAAGGCGCCCTCCCTGTTTCATTCTAATCACAATTTGTTCGACCAAAGCCTCAATCTGCGGAATGGCCTTTTCGACGGCGTAGGGAACGGTTTTGTCTTCGTTATTGATGTTGATAAGCAGTTCCCGCACACTCATTTGGTCAAGATTTTCGTAACGGGAAGTAGATTCAGTCGTAGAAGTTGATAACATAGTATGTCTAGGTAATGCTCATGATGAAAAAAAGGCAACGCCATACCTATTTTAATTCGGCCAACACGCTAATTCCGCCCTTCGTTTTATCTTCTAAATTGACGAGTATTTTGGCGTCCAAGGGTAAGTAAAGGTCTACTCGTGAGCCAAATTTGATAAAGCCCATTTCGGAGCCTTGGGCTACTTGCTGCCCTTCCTTTACGTACCATACAATTCGTTTGGCTAATGCGCCTGCAATTTGCCGGAAAAGTACCTCTACGCCATTGGGAGCTTTGATTACGGTGGTTGTGCGCTCGTTTTCGGTACTGGATTTTGGGTGCCAAGCCACTAAGTATTTACCCGGATGGTACTTGAAATAACTGACAACCCCTGCAATAGGATTCCAGTTGATGTGTACATTGATAGGTGACATAAAAATCGACACCTGGCGGCGTGGCCCGTTGAAATATTCGGTTTCAATTACCTCTTCAATTACGACTACTTTTCCATCACACGGTGCAATGACGTGCTTTGGATTGATAGAAAAGATGCGGGCCGGTTTTCGAAAAAACTGAAGGATGATAAAAAAGAAGATAAGGGACACTACCAGCCAAGCCGTGGTCAACCAATCTAATTCTCCCCAGAAATAGCGAACCAATCCGTTGGTTATCAGTACAAAAAGAGCCGCTAATCCAATGCTGGCCGTGCCTTCTTTATGAATAGTCATGTTTATGTATAGGTAAAATAAAAAATGCGAGGGATAGGTTTGGGCCTATCGCCTCGCAAAAATAACAATCTTCTTACTACTCGCTACTCACAGCGCATTACTTTATTAGTAGCCGCCACGGAATTTGTAGGTGCTGGCCACTTTATCAATGGCCACAATGTAAGCCGCCAAACGCATATTTACTTTGTATTTTTGAGAAGTAGCATATACATTTTCAAAGGCATCCTTCATGATACGGTCTGAGCGACGGTTGATGCGTTCTAAATTCCATTTGTAACCAATGCGGTTTTGAACCCATTCAAAGTACGAAACCGTTACCCCACCAGCGTTGGCCAGAATGTCAGGTACGACCATAATTCCTTTGCTGTTGATGATGTCGTCGGCGCTGGCTGAGGTAGGTCCGTTGGCACCTTCCACAATCATTTTTGCCTGAATATCGGCGGCATTTTCGTGGGTAATCACATCTTCTTTGGCCGCAGGAACGAGCACATCCACGGGGAGAGAAAGCAATTCTTCGTTGGTGATTTTTTCGGCTCCGGTGTATCCTTCCAACATTCCTCCGTTGGCATTTCGGTAGGCCATGGCGGCTTCAATGTCGATGCCGTTGGAATTATAATATCCTCCCGAAATATCACTGATGGCTTGCACGCTTACGCCGCGTTCATGTAGCAAAGCTGCCGCGTACATACCTACGTTGCCGAATCCCTGAATAGCGGCCGTAGCACGGTACGGATTGATACGCATTTTTTCCATCGCCGAAAGTGCCGAAACGGTTACGCCGCGCCCGGTAGCTTCGGTTCGGCCGAGCGAGCCGCCCAATACAAGCGGTTTGCCCGTTACGACTCCCTGTACGGTCATGCCTTTGGCTTTGGAGTATTCGTCCATCAACCAAGCCATTTCGCGTGGGCCAGTGCCCATGTCGGGGGCAGGAATGTCTTCATCAGGACCAAATACGTTGAGCATGGCGGTGGTATAAGCACGCATCAGTCGTTCAATTTCTCCGGCCGACATTTCGCGTGGGTTGCAGGCAATTCCCCCTTTGGCACCTCCATAAGGAATGTCAACCACGGCACATTTCCAGGTCATCCAAGCGGCTAAGGCCCTGATTTCGTCGATGTTTACCCCCATGTCGAATCGAATTCCGCCTTTGGAAGGCCCCAGAATGGTAGAGTGAATGACTCGATAGCCTTCAAAGACCTTAATTTGGCCGTTGTCCATCGTTACGGGTAGGCCCACGACTACTTGCTTTCGAGGCATTTTAAGAATATGGTACATTTCGTCGCTGATACCCAATAATTCGGCTGCTTTGTCAAAGCGCGACATCATAGACTCCAGTGGATTCTCCTTATCTTTTATCGGAGCTGGCTCAATGTAAGTCATCATTGTCTGTAAATTCTGATTGTTTGGAATATTCATTTGTTGATAAAAAAAACACTCCCTCAAAAGGGTGAGTTTTCAGTTGCAAACTTAACAGGATTAAAACGAAAAAGGTAGAAATATAGTTTTGTCTTGGTATTGTGCAATTTTCAGGAGAAGAAGTTTGTATTAACTATCTCACTGTGTGGCGAATAGTGTAGGGGGAAGGTCCCTATTTCCCAAATAATCCATGGTATTTGGAGGTATTTGTAGAATCAAAAAAAAATACCTTTTTATTAAACGGTAACATTAAATGGTTTGTAGGACAAGAATAAAGCGTATTTTTGCGCCTTAATCTACTTCCGCCGTTAAGTTTTTACCCCAAACTGGAATTTTTATATGACTGTACAGGAAGACAAAAAACGTTACTCTGAAGAAGAGCTGAAAGAGTTCGAAGGTATCATCAACCAAAAACTAGACGCAGCACGCAATGAATTAGCGTACATCAAAGACACATTGAGCCGTAAAAATGATAGCGGAACCGACAACACGGGTGCTGCGACCAAATTGATGGAAGATGTGGACACGAGCGAACGTGAACAAATGAGCCAATCGGCAGCGCGCTTGCAAAAATTCATTACACAACTTGAAAATGCCCTTGTGCGCATCAAAAATGGCACTTACGGTATTTGCATTGACACAGGTAAGTTGATTCCAAAGGAGCGTTTGCGGGCGGTACCACATACCCAGCAAACGATTGAAGCAAAACTGCGTCGTAAGTAGGTATACATCTACTAAAAGGCGGCAAAATCCAATTTCTTGTTTCTAAAAGCAAGAACGTGGTTTTGTCGCCTTTGTA
>JAIXPV010000416.1 GCA_027486105.1 Runella sp.
AATAGGTATTTCATGTCTTGACTATAAGGGTGTGTCGTTTAGATGCACTTAGCTCAGACCAGTACGAGTTGCTTAGCCGTTCTCTGACAAGAATTACTCCGATGATTTAGCCAAATTGTCATACTTTTTATCATTTTTGTTTTTCTACTTCAGTAGTGAGGCTTTAGCAAGTTTTCAGAAAATAGGAGGAATAAGATACGTACTTAAGCCTCCAACATTAAACGAAAACAAGACCCTTTATTTACTTCGCTTTCGATGGTCAAAATGGTCTTTTGTTTCTGTACAAAATGATGAATCAATACCATACCCAACCCCAGTCCGTGTATTCCTACCTCAGGTTTGATTTTTCCCGCAAACACTTGTTTCATATAGTCCAGTTGGTCAGGTACAATTCCTTTGCCAGTATCAGCAATGATGAGTACCGTCTTGTTAGATGGTTCATTGTCAGCGGCTGAGGGTGGGCTGATACGTACCCAAACCGTCCCATTAGCAGGCGTGTTTTTAAGAGCATTGTCTAATAGATTACGTATCGTCATCAAGAAGCCATTTGGAGCAACAGAAACTACCGAACTTGGCGGCAAATCGGTTGTCAAAACAATCCTTTTAGCTTCGGCAAAGGGAAGATACATTTGGTATAGTTCTTGGAGCAAAGGTACTACGTCTATGGGTTGCTGAGCTTCCTCAACGTCAAGCGTAAAATACTGACTTTTGCCCCATTCAAATAGGTTGTTGAGGAGTAGCTGGGTCTTTTGTCTCATGCGTTCAATTTGTTGAATGACTTTGCCCAACTCCTCTTTTCTACCTTCTTGGATGAGGTGATGCAACAATGCTCCCATGTCATTGAGGGTATTTATGGGGGAGCGCAAATCGTGGGCAATGATGGTATAGAATTTGTCACGACCATGTTGCAGCTCCAACAGTTTCGTATTTGTTTTCCGAAGTTTGATTGAAAAAACCAGAATGGTTCCAATCAATCCCAAAGCCACCACTAAGCCGCCAAACAACAATTGTTTTTGTGCTTCTGCCAGTTGGATGGCACTTTCTTTTTTTTGAACTTCTATTTGGCTTTGGAGCAGTTTGGTTTTGCTTTCGGTGGCCTGGTTTTGTAAGGCAAGGTTTCTTAAAGCGGCTTCGCGTTTTTCGGCATCATACTGTGCTTGGAGCAGTTTATTTCGGCTTTCAACGATCTGTTTTTCCAAAGAAATTCGTTTGAGCTCGGCTTCCTTTTCAGTTAAGGCGTACTTTTCTTTGATTTCATACAGGGCCAATCGACGGTCACTGTCACGAATCAGATTATTATACTTGTCATATTCATCATAGGCTTTTATACCCTCTTTCCATTTTTTTACCTCAAAATATGCATTTTTTAAACGCCTATTCATTCCCCGTAACACTTTTATATTCTTAGGATCTTCAATTTTGACTCGCCTTATAGCTTCCTCCATATACACAATAACACTGTCGTATTGTTTTAAATGTGTGTAAGTATTGGCTACATTTCTATAATCTGGATAAGTGGCTTTAATGTCAGGATGGTTCAGTATTTTCAAACCCAATTCCAAGAGTTTATCAAATTTTTTGGAATTTAAGTAACCTTGTTGCGCAGCCCGATAAATACCTTTTCTTAAGAATACCAAGTACGGGTTTTTGTCAAGTATTTCATTGGCCGCTCTGAAGGCTTCCATTTGTTGTGTTTCGGTTATTTCTCGAGAAAAAGATGGATGACTGTTCAGAAGAGTACGATAGTACGTAAACCTGTCGATGGCGTGCTTTGATTTTTCGGATAAGGCCACCAGCTTAGCAAAATTCTCCTGATTCATTTTCAGCAAATCCTTTTTAACTAATGAACCGTAGGATGGGTCATCTTGCGTAAATTGCCTCAATGACCAACTAAGGCACTGAATTATGCCAGATGTATCTTTCTGCTGGGCAAACAGGCTCTGTGCTTTCATAATTTGTTCATAGGCAACCTCTTCTTGCCAAGTCGAGTTATAGAGGCCCATGATATAATTTGCCATGGCAAGCTCCAAGGTTGATTGATGCTTGGTAGCCAATTGTACTATTTTATTGTACTGTTGTACAGAAATCGAATCACCCTGATGCGACTTACCCAACTCAATGGCAATCAATAAATGCAGGTATTGGCTTGATTGTGAGTTTGGGGCCATGCTTCGCTCTATTTTTCTCAAACTGTCCAAACGAGAAGCAGGAACGAGATAATCACGAAAAGATTTAAAGGATTTATTTTGGGTATATCCCAACCTAACAACACAAACTGAAAAAATAAAAAGGATAAAGTATTTCATACGTTAAATGTCTAATCAATAAGGGATGGATACACTTTTGTCTTTAGTTTAAGGTTACCCAACCATGCTGAAACTGGACCCAACCCCTGATTCACTGATTATCTCAAGCTTAATCTTATTTTTTTTGACAAAATTATAGACCAGTACCATGCCCAGCCCCAATCCATTTACCCCTACTTCGGGTTTGATTTTCCACAAAAACACTTGCTGTAAGTATTTTAATTGTTCAGGCACAATCCCTTCGCCCGTGTCGGCAATCGTGATGGAATGATGGGGTAGGCCCTCTTCCCTACTGCGGCCGCTTACCGTAATTGTTCCGCCAGTGGGGGTATGTTTGAGGGCATTGTCGAGTAGATTACGAACGGCCGTTTCGAATCCTTTTTGATCGGCTTTCAGGGGCAAAGAAGAAGGCAATGCCAATACTAAAGATACCCCTTTCGCCTCGGCAAAAGGAAGATAGTAGTTACATAACGTTTGTAAACATACGGCAGCATCGAATGAATCAGGCTCCGCTGCTGATTCATTGATAAAATATTGACTTTTACCCCATTCAAACAGATTATTAAGGAGCAGATGAGTTTGTTGTCTCATGTTTTCAATCTGTTGGATGACTTTATCCAATTCCTGTTTTTTACCCTCCCTGATAAGATGATGCAGCAATGCTCCCATATCATTAAGGCTGTTCATGGGCGAGCGCAAATCGTGGGCAATGATAGTATAAAATCTATCACGGGCCTGCTGAAGGTGCAACAATTTAGCGTTGGTTTTTTGAAGTTTTATGGAGAAAAAAAGTACCATTCCAACCAATACGAGGGTCATAATTAAGCCTCCGAACAAAAGTCTTTTTTGGGAGTCTGCTATTTCCTTTTCCAAAGCAAGACTTTTGAGCTCCGCTTCCTTATCGGCAAATGAGTATTTTTCTCGCAGGTGAAACAGCGCCACACTACGGTCGTTGTCTCTAATGACACTCACGAGGCTATCATAGGTTTCATCTGCCTGAATGCTTGCTTTAAGATTTCCTGCCTCGTAGTACGCTTTTTTCAAAAAAAAATATATATTTCTTCTCCGCATGAGCGCATTTGGCCTTTCAATTTTAATCCTCTTTCCTGCTTCTTCTAAAGCTACTACGGCCAATTCATATTTTTTTACTAAGAAATACGCATTGCCTAAGTATTGATAATCCATAAAATCTATTTTTTTGTTTATATGGTGCATTACCTTCAAGGCAAATTCAAGCACTTTATCATGCCTTTGCTTACGTAAATACCCTTCCTGAATATTCTTATAAACATTGGCACGGATGTACTCAAAATAAGGGTAAGTATCAATCATCTTGAGTGTTTTATTAAGGGTCTCTTCCATCTGACTTTCGGTTGGCTGAGGCACCAAGTAAGGATCGCACGCCATAATAAGTAAGTAATACATATAATTGTCGAGGGGATACTTTGATTTTTGGCCAAGTGTCACGACCCTGTCAAAGTAGAATTTCGGCAAATTTTTGTCTGCTCTTCTTGTATGGGAGCGCAAGAGTTTGGAACAATGAATTATTCCCGTAGTATCATTGCCTGCTGTAAAAATTTTTTCTGCCTTTGTTAAATAACAGTAAGAAAGAGAATCGTCTTGGTCTATGGTATATTCTCTTCCAAGTATGTAATAAGCCATGGCTAAACCAAGCTGTGACTTATGTTTTGAAGCAAGCTGAATGATTTGCTTTATTTTTTCCTTAGTGATCGTATCATAAGCATTTTGTTTTCCCAACTCACTGGCAATCAGAAAATGCAGATATTGGCTTGCAAGGGGGTTAATGTTGGCTCCAGTTTTTTTTAAAATATCGGGATTGGACGCTGGAAGGAGATAGTCACGAAAGGTTTTAAAGGGTTTATTTTGGGTATACCCTACCCCAGCAAACCAAATCATAGAAAGAAAAAAAATAGGGTATTTCATAAAGTCATTATTTTTTAAGCCTCCAAAATCAAATGAAAACTTGTTCTTATATCTGCTTCGGTGATTATACATAGACTGGCATTATTTTAAGGGTTGGGTCATCGGCATTTCCCCAAAATGCCTTAATAAACCCACCTTTGGGTGGTGTATTTTCGGGTAGCATTGAGTTTATTTCGTAGAACAGCAACAAATGTTAGGATTAGCCCTGGGTTCAAACGCGTCTGATATCTGAATGGACATTACTGCTCTTTTGGCTTCGGCCAACGCTTTTTATTTTTATAACTCACTAACTACCTGCACGGTATCAAATAGCAGACAGCAGACTGTTGTTGAGTGTACAGACTTTTTATGGTTTAGAAACCCTACCCAAATTAGGTACTTACTCCCCACTGACTGTATTCGAGTCATATTCGTTCGTGAAGAAAAATGTATTGAATAGTTTTCATGAGCTTAAATGGTATTTTCTAAGGCTTAGGGGGGCTGCCAACAAATAATAACCCCTGGAAAAATTGTAGATGA
>JAIXPV010000285.1 GCA_027486105.1 Runella sp.
CTGAGTCGAGAATGGTTTTATCAGCGAGAAATAGTCCAGAAAATCAAAAATGAACAATTAGCAACCGAATTGCAGTACCTAAAATCGCAGATAAATCCCCACATTGTATTCAATACGCTCAATCTGATTTATGGTTCTATCCACAAAACAAACCCCGAAGCGCGGCAACTCGTCCTGCAATTTTCAGATTTGTTGCGCTATCAATTGTATGAATGTAACGTAGAAAAAGTGTCTATTGAAAAAGAAATAGACTACCTGAAAAATTACGTCATGCTACAAAAATTACGAAAAAATGGCAATCTAATCGTACATTTTACTCCTAATGAAAATACCACTGGCATCACGGTAGCACCTCTGCTTTTTTCTCCGTTGGGTGAAAATGCGTTTAAGTACGTCAGCAATTACGAAAACAAGCCTAATTATATTGATATTCTACTTTTCAGAAACGATAATCTATTGATTTTCAAGTGTAAAAACTCCAAGAATCAACACCCTTCACCTCCCATGTATGGCTCAGGAGGTATCGGGATTGCCAACGTAAAACGCCGCCTCGAATTGCTCTATCCTCAGCACCACACACTGAAGATTTCTGAGGAAAACGATTTGTTTAGCGTTGAATTAAGTATTGTATTATTAACTCCCACAACCGCCCCATGAAAATCAACTGCCTTATTGTGGATGACGAACCCGTAGCCCGTAAAATCTTACAGGAATATATCGAAGAACTTGACTGGCTACAGCTTGTTGGTCAAGCTGAAAACCCTTTAAAAGCCATTAATCTAATGGCCCAACATTCCGTGGATTTGTTATTTTTAGACATTGAAATGCCCCAAATGAGCGGGCTCGAATTACTCAAAAAGCTCACTTGTCCGCCTGTGGTTATTATCACCACAGCTTATCCAACTTATGCCATCGAAGGCTTTGAATTGGATGTGCTGGATTATTTACTGAAACCGATTTCGATTGACCGTTTTCTGAAGTCCGCCTTGAAAGTCAAATCGCTATTTGAGCAAAAAAACAAAGCCTTGCCGCCCACAATTGACTACTTTTTTGTGAAATGCGAAGGAAACATTGAGCGTATAGAACTACGTTATTTACTCTATGTCAAGGCATTAGAAAACTACATTATCATTCAGACCTCCCAACGAAAATACATCACCTACTTGACAATGAAGGGCTTGGAGGAGTACTTACCCCCCGAGCAATTTGTAAAAATTCACAAGTCATACCTTGTTCCAATTGCCAAAATTGACCGTATCGAAAGGAATGAGGTACATATCGGCAACGAAAAACTTCCGCTCAGCCGCACCCTAAGAGCCGATGTATTGCAGCGTATTGATGAAAAATTGGTAAAACGCTAAACACCCTATCTGGGTATTAGCCACCCATGCCTTTTCTTTGCCCCTCACAAAGCCGCTTAAATTTCTGCGTGGCCTCCTCATTCTCATCCCTATCGTTTTGACACCCTTCCCTATTCTTAGGCTCCAAATCCCTTTAGAGCTTACCTAGCTTAAGCACGATAACATTTTTTGGATAAAAATCTTTTTTTGAAAGCAATTAAAAAATATACCTTTGAGACAAATTTAAGATAATTTGCGTAAATTGAGGTGTATTCTAAATTTCAATCCTAAAATAAGCAATAAAATCCTTTAATTATGGTATTTGTCTTAGCAACATAGGAGTACACATAGGAATCTTATCCCATTAGATATTCAAACAGATTAATTAGCAGACAATCTTGTTTATGTCGGTTTGTTTATTGAATAGAGTATTAAAAATGACATTTACAATACAAAACATCACTAAAATAGTATCCGCAAGCGAGTTAAAATGAAAAAAGATTACTGCTCAACGATGATGAAGAAAATGGTATTTTTCCATTTAACCTCTAACTGCCGCTAATTAGAATGAGCACTTTACCCTCTGAAGAATTAACAAATAACGATGGAGAGACTCCAACGTTAGAAATTAGAATTTTAAAAAAAGATGCCGAAACAGTTTTTCATCTTCTTTTACAAAAAGAAATTTCGTTTAGCTGTTTTCAAGACAAAAAAGACGCCGACAATATTTTTTCGTCTTCTCAAAAGCCCCTTCCTACGCCTGTTAAAAAGGTAAATTTGAGTATCATTGAACAATTGTCAAGCCTTCATAAGGAGGTTACGAGTCATATTACCAACAAAATTCCCTCGGTTCAAGAAGCCTCTGAAAGACTCGGTCTCAGCCCCTCTAAGTTTAAGACAATTTTCAAGAAGATTTACCAAGAACCTTATTATCAATACTTCAAAACGCAAAAACTAAAGCAGGCAAAAGTTTTGATTGAAAATGAAGAGTATTCGGTCAAAGAAGTTTCGGAGTTGTTGGGGTACTCTGAGCCCATTAAATTCATTATGGTGTTTAAAAAGAGGTTCAAAATCACCCCTGGAAAACTAAAAACCAAATACCCTACGGAGCTCCAAGCTGCCAAGAAATCTTAAATTTGATTTTCTGTAAGCCGTTGGAGTTTTTTTGCCCATCCCTCAAATTCTACAATGGAATATTTCCGTGTTTTTTCTTGGGAAGGGTTGCCACTTTGTTTTCAAGCATTTTAAACGCGCGCATCAGTTTTTCCCGGGTCTGCTCAGGATAAATAACTTCATCAATGTAGCCCCGGTGCGCCGCACGGTACGGGTTGGCAAATTTTGTGGTATATTCCTGCACCTTTTCCTGCAATTTGGCCGCTGGGTCTTCTGCTTCAGCAATCTCCTTTTTGAAGATAATCTCGGCCGCACCACTTGCCCCCATCACGGCGATTTCGGCCGTAGGCCAAGCGTAGTTCATGTCCGCCCCGATGTGTTTTGAGTTCATTACATCGTAAGCACCGCCGTAGGCCTTACGGGTAATGACCGTTATGCGCGGCACCGTTGCTTCGCAGAAAGCATACAACAGTTTGGCACCGTTGGTGATGATGGCATTCCATTCCTGGTCAGTACCAGGCAAAAATCCAGGTACATCTTCCAACACCAGCAGAGGAATGTTAAAGCTATCACAAAAACGTACAAATCGCGCCCCTTTGGTGCTTGAGTCAATGTCTAAAACCCCCGCCAAAACAGCAGGTTGATTGGCCACAATTCCGATACTGCGCCCACCCAAACGGGCAAAGCCCACTACAATATTTTCGGCAAAATATTTATGCACTTCCCAAAAACTGCCCGCGTCCACAATTTCATCAATCACCTCGCGCATGTCGTACGGTTGATTGGGATTTTCGGGAATCAGCGTGTTTAGTTTAACTCGTTTTTCGTCCCCACCCGCGTAGGGTAGCATCGGCACATCTTCTTCACAATTTTGGGGAATATAACTTAAGAGCCGGCGAATATCGGCAATACACTCCACCTCGTTGGCACTCACAAAGTGCGTAACCCCTGATTTGGTAGCATGGGTCATGGCTCCGCCTAGTTCTTCTGAAGTCACATCTTCGTGCGTCACGGTCTTGACCACGTTGGGGCCTGTTACAAACATATAGGAGGTGTTTTCAACCATCATGATAAAATCTGTGATGGCTGGCGAATACACCGCGCCACCCGCACAAGGCCCCATAATGGCCGAAATCTGCGGAATAACGCCCGATGCCAACGTATTTCGGTAAAAAATATCGGCATAGCCCGCCAACGACAACACACCTTCCTGAATTCGAGCCCCCCCTGAGTCATTGAGACCAATGACTGGCGCGCCGTTTTTCATGGCTAAATCCATGATTTTACAGATTTTTTCGGCATGGGTTTCCGACAACGAGCCCCCAAAAACCGTAAAATCCTGCGCAAATACGTACACCAATCTTCCATCGATGGTTCCGTAACCAGTGATGACGCCATCGCCCAAGTAATACTCTTTATCTAAACCAAAGTCTTTGCAACGGTGCATGACAAACTTGCCAATTTCTTCAAACGACCCCGCATCCATCAACAACTCAACCCGTTCACGAGCGTGCAGCTTGCCTTTTTTGTGTTGTTGCTCAATGCGTTTTGCCCCACCACCGAGCAGCGCTTCTTCGTTTTTAGTATCAAGGATTTGGTTCTGGTTCACAGGTTGATTCGTCATAGCGGTTGGTTAGCTCGATTCAGGATGATTTATAAAAGTCCGTCACAAATTTAAGCGAGTTTATAGCTTAATCTAATGGGTTATGCGCCGAACATTTGCTAAAGAACTATAGAGAACCCGATTATTTGCGGTCAATACCCGACAGAATACGTCGAATTTCGTTGGCTCGCTGCATAAAATCAACGCTGGCCTTAATGTCGCGGTCGTCAATAAATGTTTTATATTGTTGCAAGAACTCAATATAATCTCCCAACGCCCTAGAAAGATTTTCACGATTTTGGTCAAAAATAGGTGCCCACATAGCGGGCGAACTTTTTGCCAAACGCACCGTTGAACTGAAACCCGTACTCGCCATGTCAAAGATATTTTGCTCATCACGTTCTTTTTCCAACACCGTGTATCCCAAAGCAAACGACGTTACGTGGCTCAAATGCGATACATACGCTAAGTGCAAATCATGCTCTGCTGGCGTCATGTAATGAATTTTCATGCCAATATCTTTGAAAAGCGCCTCGACCAACGCTACGCTATCGGCATCACTTTTTTCACAATCGCACAAAATGACGTTTTTTTCGGGCAATAACTCCCGAAACGCCGCCGAAGGCCCTGAGTTTTCGGTGCCAGCCATTGGGTGAGCGGCCACAAAGCGATGGCGTTTTGGATGTACATCGGCCACTTCACAGATAAGCTGCTTGGTTGAGCCCAAATCTACTACCGTGGCGGTATCAGAAATCAAATCCAATACTTTAGGCAACAGCTCTACAATATAATTGACTGGCACGGCAAGCACTACTAAATCAGATTTAGGAATGGCCATTTCCATCGGAAGAACCTCATCTACAATGCCTTTGGCTACCGCCAAACGACCGTGAACGTCGGAAGCATCCACCCCGACAAAATGCATTTTGGGATATTTGTCCCGTAAAGAAAGCGCATACGAGCCGCCAAGGAGGCCGATGCCGATAATTGTGGTAATCATTTTTTTAATAAATTAAAGAATCAGGAAGTATCTCGCTCCTGTTGGGATGCAAAAGTAGAAAGTTCCGGTTTTTAATCCGGCTTTTTGTTTCGTTAATTTGTCTCCTTCAAAAACGAATGATAACTGATGGCCGATTCCTTATCAATATTGGATAATTTATACATGCGCCGTGCATTGGAGTTGGCGGCGCTTGGCCGCGGCAGCGTTAGCCCCAATCCGATGGTAGGCTGCGTGATTGTACACAACGGCCGAATCATCGGTGAAGGTTGGCACCAACGCTACGGCAATTGGCACGCCGAGGCCAATGCCGTCAATGACGCGCTGTGGCGAAACGCGGCTCCTCTCCTACCAGAAGCGACGATATACGTAACTCTCGAACCCTGTTCACATTTTGGCAAAACACCCCCTTGCGCCGATTTATTGATAGAAAAGAAAGTAAAACGCGTGGTGGTTTGCAACGACGACCCTAATCCGCTCGTGGCAGGGAAAGGAATTCAGAAATTGCGTGACGCAGGAGTTGACGTTACGACGGGCGTATTGACCCAAGAAGGCCGCAAACTCAACGCCCGCTTTTTTACATTCTTTGAAAAAAAACGCCCCTACATCATTCTCAAATGGGCCGAAACCGCCGACGGATTCGTCGCCGACGAAGATAAACAACCGCTCACTATTAGTTGCCGACAATCGCGCACGTTGAGCCACCAATGGCGCACCCAAGAAGATGCCATTTTGGTAGGAACCAACACCGCCCTCAACGACAACCCTCAACTCAACGCCCGGCTGTGGGCAGGGCACAATCCCGTCCGAATCGTGCTTGACCGCACTTTACGACTTCCTCGCGCGCTTCACTTGTTTGATAATTCACAAAAAACGATTTGTTATAACGCATTCACCAACGAAGAAGCAGCCGCAACGACATTTGTACAAATCAATTTTGATGATATGTTCCTAGACCATTTTTTTGAAGACCTCCATCACCGCAAAATTCAATCTGTACTGGTGGAAGGCGGTTCCCAATTACTGCAGGCATTCCTGAATGATGGGCGTTTTGACGAAGTACGTATTGTAAAAAGCCCAAAACCCATCGGCAAAGGTACCTCGTCGCCACTCTTGCCCCCAGGGGTTAGGTTCATGACACAAGAAAAAATTGGGGTCGATTGGCTGGCCTATTATGAGAAAGAGCATTAGAAAGGCACTTCGTCAATTTCATATAACTAAAAAAGCCGATGGTACCATCGGCTTTTTTAGTACTAAGATATTTTAAATAGAAAATTTCTATTGTTCAGTCACCAACTCGTTGGTTTCAGATACCAGCAACTGAGCAACTTCGCGTTTTTGATTCGCGTTGTTCAGCGCGGCTTTTACGAAATGAACAAACAATGGATGCGGAGCCATCACTGTACTTTTAAGTTCAGGGTGGTATTGCACGCCGATAAAATAAGGGTGTTTGGGCAATTCAATTACCTCAACTAAGTCATTCTCAGGATTGATTCCCGACAACACCATACCCGCTTTTTCGAAATCTTTACGGAACTGGTTGTTGAACTCATAGCGGTGGCGGTGGCGCTCGCTGATGTTTGCTTTTCCGTAGATTTTATGCGCCAACGTGAGCGGCTGCAATTTACAGGCGTATGCCCCCAGGCGCATCGTTCCTCCTTTGTTGGTGATGCTTTTTTGCTCTTCCATCATCCCAATAACGGCATGGTCGGTTTCACTGTCCATTTCGGTAGAATGCGCATCAGCCCAGCCCAACACATTGCGGGCGTACTCTATGACCGCCATTTGCATTCCCAAACAAATTCCGAAAAACGGAATATTGTTTTCGCGTACGTACTGCACCGCCGCTATTTTGCCCTCAATGCCTCTCTCGCCAAAGCCCGGCGCTACGAGTACTCCGTCCAACGCTGCCATTTTTTCGGCTGCGTTATCTGGCGTAAGATGCTCAGAGTGAATCCATTCAATTTCCACTTTACATTCATTGACCGCGCCCGCATGAATGAATGACTCGGTGATGGATTTGTAGGCATCATGTAATTCCACGTATTTCCCGACCAAACCGATGCGAATCGTGCTCTTGGGGTTCTTGAGACGATCAACAAATACTTGCCATGCATCCAAATCTACGTCTTTGTCGTCGTAGATATCTAGCATATAAAGCACGCGTTGGTCGAGGCGCTCTTTTTTCATCAAAAGTGGAACATCGTAAATGGTAGAAGCATCCATGGCTTCAATCACCGATGCAGGCTGAACATTACAGAATAACGCAATTTTTTTGCGCATTTCGACTGGGAGCGGATGCTCCGTACGGCACACCAGAATGTCGGGCTGAATACCTGACTCTTGCAACATCCTAACGGAGTGCTGCGTGGGTTTGGTCTTCAACTCTCCAGCAGAGCTCAAATACGGAATCAAGGTCAGGTGAATTACAAGCGCGTCGTTGACGCCCAATTCGAACTTCAGCTGACGTACCGCTTCCAAAAACGGAAGTGACTCAATATCCCCCACACATCCGCCGATTTCGGTAATGACTACGTCGTACTCGCCAGTTTCGCCCAGCAAAAGCATTCGGTTTTTGATTTCGTCGGTGATGTGAGGTACAACCTGAACCGTTTTTCCCAAAAAGTCGCCGCGACGCTCCCGCATGATAACATCATAATAGATGCGACCAGTGGTGACGTTATTGGCCTGAGAAGTACGTACGTTCAGATAGCGTTCGTAATGTCCTAAATCGAGGTCAGTTTCGGCCCCGTCGTCAGTGACGTAGCACTCGCCGTGTTCGTAGGGGTTGAGGGTTCCTGGATCGATATTGATATATGGATCTAGTTTTTTTTTTTTTTTTTTGTAACAAC
>JAIXPV010000600.1 GCA_027486105.1 Runella sp.
CAGCCAGGGTTTGGGATTTGAAAAGATTTGGTTTGGGCTTCTGTTAGGTTGGCGGGAGCTTTTAGTGGTTTCTGAACTGAAAAACTGTAAAGTTTTCTGTCGTATAAATTAATTAAAAATAAAGTGTCTTGATAAACAGATAGTTGAGAACCACCCATCCCCACCTTAGCCGCTACATGAAACGCAAGCGAATCGCGGCTGCGGGCCAGTTTGTCGGCAGGGAGTACATTGAGCCCTGTAGTGGGGTCAATGTGTGGGTCGGGGCCAGTATCAATGCCGATGGTTTTAACGTCAATAAAATTAGAGACTGTTCGGTTTTTGAGATCAACGGTGTAGAAACCGCCCGTACCCAGAGGGCCGAGGCCTACGTGACGCCGGGTGATAGCCCCCACGAGTAAAGTGTTGGATGAGCGCTGATAGGAACCAATCCAAGTGGATCCGATTTTGCTGGCAGTGGTCAGTTTTTCCATTGGAGGCCCCGACGGCGTTCCGCCCTCACCATCAGCGTCATATCCAAACAGTATGAGGGCGGGGTCATCGCTAGCGCTGCCATTTTTGAGAGGGTCGCCCATGGCGTAGCAGGCCGTAACGACTTTAACCTCACTGGCGACGCTGCAAAACTCATCATCATTGAAAATACCAAGGTTGACATCGGATGCAGGGGCTTGCACAAATTGGACCTCCGTGCCTTTTTGAGGGCCAGTTGAACTAACGGAAAATGTTTCGGGTAGATTAAAAAACTCTACCCTGACCGTGGAGCCGCTAGGTGCTTGTTGGCTCGTAAAAGCATAATGACCAGCTGTATCAGTTTGAGTAACGAAAGGCTGATTATTATTATTGACAAACATTCGTACCCCAACGGCGGCTACTCCCGCTTCAGTAGGAGATATGAGTGCTTGGATGCCATTCGCGTCAAAATCATAGAAGACTCTACCGCTCACTTGAGCGTGACAATCTGCACTATAAGTCATAATTAATAAATTGATAATGAAGAAGGCTCGTAAAGTGCGGGATGTATAACAAACCCATGGAGACAATATGCTCATGATGTAGGTAAATGTTAAATGATTCTCTGAAACCAATTAGGTATATTTCTTTAAAATAGTAAAATGTTGGTAATTAGATATTTGTAAATATAAATCTCCCCTTTTAGTATAAAAAGTATAATTCAAAAGGATTTATTTGTAGGATGTTGTCCGTTTAGGGCTAAAAAATATGTTTTTGTTTTTTTAGATTTAATAGCCAAAAAAGCTAAAAATCATCCTAGTTATTTGGCATATTTATTTAAGTTCAAATACCCTGCCATTGTACATTGAATTTACCTACGAGTAGTTGAGGTAGTGATGATGAAGAAGTAGAAAGTAGCTGTAAATGAGTCAAAAGCGAGAGGAAGTAGCTCAGCGGGAAGCGATTGGAATAATTTTGATTTTTTTGTTAAGAAGGTGCGTTTTATAAGCTTGGACAAAGCTAAAGGCAGGAGAGCGACCTTAACAAATATGGTGCCAAGGCTTTTGTTTTTGTTGATTTACAGAGGAGCTATTATGTTTTTAACCCGTTGAAAAAGAGGAGGTTTTGTTCTGAGAGGTATATGTTTTTACTTTTTGTTGGGATTGGATTGTGCTTTCTGGGATAAAAAGGTACTCTAAACAAAATACGTCGAAAATCACATGAAAGCTTAGGCTTTGATTGGGTACTTAATAGTGAAGAGGCTATTCAGAAATGCTGTAGAAATTGGGTAGATGTATGAACAACCTATCATGGCAGGCCACTTTATGGTTTTTTGAATTCAAATTAGGTTGAAATGCGATTTGATTCATGTTTTTGTTGAGTATTGTCAGCTTAGTAAAGATGAATTGTCTGACATATTGGATTATGTCAAATATCCTATCATGCTTAAAAATATCTAATGAAAGCATTATCTTGCGCTTTCAACTTTGGCTTTAAAAAAGAGTGCTAACTGCAGAAAATGACGATTTTGGTTTAGAAGAAGTTACGCTGTTTGCGGATCTAATCTTGCCAGTTCCGGTGAGACAATTGTTTACGTATCGTGTTCCGAGAGTTTTCAATGCTGCCATCAAAAACGGAGCTAGAGTGGTGGTGCCGTTTGGTAAAAACCGTGTCGTAACGGGTATTGTGGCCCATATTCATACCACCCCGCCGTCGCTTTACCAGGCCAAATACATCGGTGAACTATTGGACGATGAACCCTTGGTAACCCCTTACCAAATCGCCCTTTTTAACTGGATTGCCGATTATTACTTGTGCAGCGTAGGGGAGGTGCTCAACGTAGCCCTTCCGTCTGGCCTGAAGATTACGAGCCAATCCAAAATTCAGTACAATCCTGATTTTGAGTATTTTGACCTTCTTACCGAGGAGGAGTCCGCCCTTTTGGAAGAGATAAAAAAATATCAATCTCTCACATACGAAGAAGTAGGGAAACGGGTTGGAGACCAAAACATCAATCACGTCATCAAATCGTTGATTGGCAAGCGGGCGGTTATTCTGTACGAGGAAGTACGTGAAAAATATAAGCCGAAAATTCAGAAAAAAGTTAAACTGACTGGTCGGTATGAAACCCGTGAAAACCTGATGGAGTTGATTGGTCAGCTCGATAAAACGCCTAAACAACAGGAGGTTGTGATGCGTTATATGAGTCAGGTTCCAATCCAAAATGACCCGTATGCCAACCGGGCAGGCTTAGAAAAGAGTTTTTTCACCCAAAATGAAGAAATCTCCGATTCGGCACTGAGTACGCTCATAAAGAAAGGCGTTTTTGAAGAGTTTGAAGTAACTGTGTCGCGATTTGCGGAAGTAAAGCCTGATTTTACAGCGGGTGTTAATATCAAACTGACGACGGCGCAACAACGCGCATTTGACGAAATTATCAATTTATTTCAGGAAAAAGATACGGTATTGCTCCACGGAGTGACGGGCAGCGGCAAAACCGAAGTGTACATTCACCTCGCCCAGCAAGTACTAGAAAGCGGCTCTCAGGTGCTGTTTTTATTACCCGAAATCGCCCTTACGACCCAGATTGTGGTGCGCTTGAAAAAAGTTTTCGGCGATAAACTGGGTATTTACCACTCCAAATTTTCTGACAACGAGCGCGTAGAAGTCTGGAAAGGAGTCGTTTCTGGGCAGTTTCAGTTGGTGGTGGGTGTGCGTTCGGCTATCTTCCTACCCTTTGACGCCCTTGGGTTAATCATCGTCGACGAAGAGCACGAAAGTTCCTACAAACAATATGACCCCGCGCCCCGCTATCATGCCCGCGACGTATCGATTGTGGCCGCGCAACACCAACATGCCAAAGTGCTGTTGGGGTCAGCCACGCCCGCGTTGGAGTCGTATTATCAGGCGTTGAATGGCCGCTACGGTTTGGTAAAATTGACCGAGCGCTTCGGTAAGGCCAGTATGCCCGAATTTGTGCTGATTGATACAAAGCAAGAGCGCAAGACCAAAAAAATGAAGTATGAGTTTTCGTCGGTTTTGGTGGAAGAACTGCGCGAAACATTGGCCCGCAACGAGCAAAGCATTATTTTTCAAAATCGTAGGGGCTATTCATCTTATTTACAGTGTGAAGAATGCGGGTGGATTGGCGAATGTGAAAACTGCGCCGTAAGTTTGACTTATCATCAAAAAGATGCCGAGCTACGGTGCCATTATTGCGGTCATAAAGAAGAGGTGCCGAAATTTTGCCCTGGTTGCGGTTCTACCAAAGTGCGCACCGTTGGGTTCGGGACCGAAAAGCTGGAAGATCAACTCAAAATTTTCTTCCCCACGGCCCGCGTAGCGCGGATGGATTTGGATACGACCCGCGCCAAAAATGCCTACAAAGAAATGATTGAAGACATTGAGCAGGGCAATGTAGATATTTTGGTGGGGACCCAAATGATAAGCAAAGGACTCGATTTTGAGAATGTAAGTATGGTGGGCGTTTTTGATGCCGACCGGATGATTCACTTTCCTGATTTACGCTCCACCGAAAGAGCGTTTCAGTTGATAACTCAGGTGAGCGGCCGGGCGGGCCGTCGGGCAGACCGCAAAGGACGGGTATTAATCCAGACAGGAAACACAAATCAAAAGATTTTACAAAAAATTATTACGAACGATTATGAAGGAATGTACGCCGAAGAAATTGTGGAACGAGAACAGTTTAAATATCCGCCGTTTACGAGACTTATAAAGTTGACTGTCAGGCACTTGGAGCAAAATGTGGCGCGACAAGGAGCCGAAAAACTCACTCACCTTTTAATGGCAAAAATGGGTGAAGACCGCGTGCTCGGACCACAGCCGCCGCTGGTCGAACGTATCCGAAATCGGTTTTTGTTTGACATTCTTATAAAACTGGAGCGCGAAAAAGTTAATTTTAAGGCCGCAAAGACTTTTATCCTCGAAAAAGTGACGGATATTCTGACCGATAAAACATTAAAAGGGGCTGATGTAACCATTGATGTAGATTGCCTCTAATAATACCCATCAAAAAAACCTAGCCAAAAGATGATCAATAAAAAGACCAAGATTGTTGCCACCGTAGGCCCTGCTTCAGAAACATCTGAACTTCTGTATTCACTGGTACAGGCAGGGGTGAATGTATTCCGACTGAATTTCTCGCACGGCTCTCACGCCGATCACTTGGAACGTATTCAGAAAATCCGCCAAAATAATGCTACCTACGGTCTCAGCGTTGGAATTTTGCAAGATTTGCAGGGCCCTAAAATTCGCATTGGCAATGTCGAAAGCAAAGACGGTGTAAAAATTGTAGCAGGCCAAAAATTAGTGTTTACCAATGACGATATTATTGGTACTTCTGAGCGCGTAAGTACACCTTATAAAGGAATGTACCAAGACGTAAAAATGGGCGAGCGCATCCTGATGGATGATGGTAAGCTGGAAGTAAAAGTAGTAGGCATCGAAGGAACCGATGTAATAACGGAGGTAGTCTATGACGGTATACTGAAGTCTAAAAAAGGAGTAAACCTTCCAAATACCAAGGTATCGATGCCGTCGGTGACTGAAAAAGACTACGAAGACCTCGAATTTGGATTGGAAAATGATGTAGACTGGATAGCATTGTCATTTGTGCGCTATGCATCTGATATTCAGGAGGTAAAAGATTATATCAAAGCAAAAGGCAAGAGCATTCGGGTGGTAGCTAAAATTGAAAAGCCCGAAGCTATCGAAAACATTGATGCCATCATTGAAGCCACCGATGCCATTATGGTGGCTCGCGGAGATTTGGGTGTGGAATTGCCCGCCGAAGAAGTTCCCATGATTCAGAAAATGATTGTGGAGAAATGTAATCGCGCCGCTAAGCCCGTTATCGTAGCTACACAGATGCTCGAAAGCATGATTGATGCCCCACGGCCTACGCGGGCAGAAATAAATGATATTGCCAATTCCGTACTAGACGGTGCCGATGCCGTGATGCTCAGCGCAGAAACTGCCTCTGGAAAATACCCCATTGAGGCCGTTACGAGCATGGCACAGACGATTCGTCAGGTAGAACAAACTGAAGCGAAGAAAAAAGCGGATGATACCGAAATTTATTTCAAATACCACGCTGCCGTTAATGATAACCCTGGCCCTAATGTGTTGAATGACAACGTAGTAATGAGCGCTTGTCGCTTGGCGCGTGATACCCACGCAAAGGCGATTATCGGGGTCACACGTTCTGGTTATACAGGTGTTCGTTTGTCGCATCACCGTCCAGAAGCTGATTTGTACGTCTTTACGCCCAGCCGCTCGCTCATGTGTGCGCTTTCGTTGTACTGGGGAGTGAAGTCGGTGTATTATGATCGTGAAGACCTTTCGACAGATGATTTAATTGACGATATCAAAAGGGTTCTTGTTGAAAAAGGAGCGTTGCATACGGGAGATATTTTCGTAAACACACTGAGTATGCCAGTCAGCAAGCACCGTAAAACCAACGCGGTTAAATTGAGTATTGTAGACTAATCCGCTTTCGGTGAAGTTTTAAGCCCTTTCTCTCGGCGAGAGAAAGGGCTTTTTTATGCACTATATATTGGAAGAACGGGTGTATTTCCATTTAAAATAAAGAATAACAAACGAAAGAACCAGCGTGGTGGCGTTGGCGGCCACAACTGGAAAGGAATGTGCCATGATGCCATAACCGAGCCAAAGCGCTACACCAACGGTAAACAACAAAAACATGGCGAGTGAAACGTCTTTGGCAGATTTAGTACGGTAAATCTGTAAAACCTGGGGAATAAAGGCAAGCGTGGTTAACGCACCCGCTACATAGCCCATTATCTCTAACATTGCTGTACGAATTTTAATGAATAATGCTTATATAGTAGAAAAGTTATATAAAAAGTTTCATAATGTCGTGTATTTA
>JAIXPV010000583.1 GCA_027486105.1 Runella sp.
GAATAACACTTAACAGTTGGGACGGAGTAAAGGGTTTTGTGATAAAATCATTCATTCCGACCGATTTCGTCTTGTTTTTCTGGTCCATCATTGCCGAGGCAGTGAGGGCAACAATGGGTGTATTTTGGTTGGGATTATTGGTGTTTCGAATGGTCAAGGTGGCTTCGTATCCGTCCATGTTGGGCATTTGAATATCCATCAAAATAATATCGAAATGCTGTTTATGGGCTTGTTCTACGGCCTTTCTGCCGTCAATCGCGATAGTAAACGGAATATTCCATTTGTTGAGCAAGCCACTGATGTAGCGTTGGTTCATGATGTTATCTTCCACAACGAGCAGGTTACATAACTCTAAATTGGCCGTACCTTCTTCAATTGTATAATCATTTTTAACAATTTCGGTGTCAGATTTTTGAAAGGGCAGGGTAAACGTAAAAGTGGTTCCTTCTCCTTCTTGGCTTTTTACCGTTAGGGTACCGCCTTGCAATTCAACGAGTTGCTTGGTAATAGATAGCCCTAGCCCAGTGCCTTTGTGTTTGTGCCCTTGCGGGTTGACCTGCTTGAATTTCTGGAAAATTAAGTCCAGTTTTTCTTTCGGAATCCCGATGCCCGTGTCGGCTATTTTAAACTCAATCCAACAAGTTTCATTGTCTTCTTTTTTGAGTTTTACCGTTATTTCAATGGTTCCTTCTTCCGTAAACTTCTCAGCGTTGCCGATGATGTTGAGTAGGATTTGGTTCAACATTACATCGTCGCCCAGATAATTGCCCGAAATACGACCGTCAATCATTAAATCCAGCTCAATAGGGCGGTTTCCCAACTTAATTTGAAAAACCCGTTGGGTAGTTCTTAGAAGACCTACTAAATCAAATGGATGGTTTTGAACTTCGAGGCGTCCAGCTTCAATTTTTGCCATGTCAAGTAAATCTGAGATAAGACTGTGTAGAAAATCAGCCGATGATTTAAGAATATCAAGGTACTCGTACTGCTGTTTGCTGGGGCGGGTGTCAAACAATAAGTGGGTCATTCCAATGATGGCATTGAGCGGAGTCCGAATTTCGTGGCTCATGTTTGCCAAAAACTGTTTTTCGGCCTGACGCGCTTCTTCCGCAATTTCTTTGGCGAGGGCCAGTTCTTGTTCTAGGTGTTTTCGTGCTGAAATATCGTAATGGATTCCCATAGAACCTACAATGTTGCCATGCTCGTCCATGATGGGCGCGCCACTAAGAATGACCCAGATGCGGCTTCCGTCTTTTTTTATCATCTGAACTTCGTAGGAGGTTGCCCTGCCTTCGCTTCTTATTGACTGATGCTGCTCAAATATTCCGCGAAATTCGGGGGGCAAGAATAAATCAGACGCCACTTTACCGATGAGTTCTTCTTCTGTGTAGCCCATCATAAGGCAAAAACGGTCGTATGCTCTGATAATGTGGTCTTCATTATCGACTTCAATCAGGCCGAGTTCCATGTTGTTCATGATGCCTCGGTATTTTTCCTCGCTTTTTCTAATTTGTTCTCGGGCCAAAAACTGTTCTGTTACATCTTCATATTTCCAAAGGTGTCCTCGGTATTGTTCTTCCAAAAAAATCGGAATATAGTCGCGTTCAAGAATGCGACCGTTGACCATGTGCAATTCTTCATTGATGCTGATTTCCTGTTTGGCCAGCAAATCGTTGATTTGTTTGACGAATCCTTCTGGATTTTTAAATAAATATTTCGATTCTTCGGCCGATTGTGCGCAATCGGCTCCGATCAATGCCTCGGCGGGGGCGGGAATCTCAAAAAGGTCGCAGAATAATTGATTGACCAGAATAATTTTGCGGTTTTCGTCTTCGACTAAGACGCCTTTTTGCAGGTTGGTGATAAGGGTTGATAAACGGGTTTGGGTTGTGCGGAGGGCGTCGTCGGTGGCTACTTGTTCGGTAATGTCACGGGCTACTGCAACCAGTTCCACTACATTTCCTTCGTTTTCAATGAGTCGAACCGTTTGCCCAATCCAAGCAATTTCGCCATTTTTTTTATAGACTGGGAAGTCGTTGTAGGTACTTTCTTTTTGGAAGTGTACCATTTCACAATAAAAATTGATGAGTTTCTCACGGTATTCGGGCACCACCAGTTCGGTAAAATGATGCCCGATGATTTCGTCAGGGCAGTACCCCAGACGTTGTTCAACCACGGGGTTTACAAACGTAAAATAACCCAAAGGTGAAATTTTATAAATAATATCCTGAACCGACTCAATAAGCTGCCGGTATCTTTTTTCACTTTTTTGTAGCTTAGCTCCTCCCTCAATTACCTGTTTTTCGAGGTTTTCGTTAAGAAGCCGCAGTTTTTCATTGGTTTGGTAGAGTTGTAAAGCTTTTTCTTCGAGAATCGCCTCGGCTTGCAGGCGGGCTTTGCGTTCGCGTTCTACCCGTCTTTGAAGAATTTCTATATCTTGCATACTACTTTTCAATCACAAATTTTATCTGACTACCATCTTCTTGAAGAAGTTCCTGCGTTATAGTTGCTGTTTCGCCGTAGTGCTTCATTGCGCCCTCAATAAGGCCATAAGCCAAATCTCCCATACTTCTGGCCGACGAGTAGCGCATTATTAAGGTATTGGTATTGGGTTGTTCTATATCAAAATGGGGCAATTCAGCATCTGGGTACAGCTTTCGTACTTCTACATGTATGTAATTATGGATAGACCCCAGAAAGGTAAAAGCATCGGGGGCTCTATCAATCAAATGACTGTATATTTTTGTGAAACGTTGAAATAAGTAGCGACCAAAAGTTCTTAACAACTGTGAAATAGGAGTTTTTGTTTTCATATTCAGGGTAACAAGCAGGTTTACCATTTCTTGGTGGTTGTACGTGCCGATGCTTGTATAGATACCCCCTGAAGGTAACTCAGACTCGTTGAGTAATGTGTCAACCATTTCATAACCGAAGTTTTGCTCAACCATGTCGAGAAACTCGGTAAAAACTATGCCTTTCATAACGTATATAAATAGGTAAATTAAGGTGCTATATTAAACTGAAATAAGACCAAAAGTTATGCATTTTTTTTACATTCATGATAAACTCCAAAACTAGTAGGGTTATTGCATGAAGGACTAAGTTAGCATCTTTGACAAATGGATGTAGCCGAATTATTTTTTGAGATTGATGATCCCCGCCAAGAAGGGAAGTGTTTTCATCAGTTAAGCGATA
>JAIXPV010000202.1 GCA_027486105.1 Runella sp.
CATCACAGATTACCCCACGGCCATGAAAAATCCGTGGGACTTTGAGCATCATAATCGCCTTCCGCCGTCGTTTAGGGAAGAAAATCCCATAGTAAGTAAGTGTTATGTATTAGACGAAGCCACACAACAGTTTTTTACCAAAGACGCCGAACAACCCTACATTCAGGAAAAGCCCTTTGACTGGATTCGGGCGTATCAGGTAGGCGGCAAATCACTTTTGTGGGCGCGGCAGGTGCAGCGTTGGAGTAAGTTTGACTTCGAAGGACCCGCCCGCGATGGCTTTGCCGTTCCGTGGCCTGTTTCTTACGACGAAATGGCCCCTTGGTACAGTTACGTAGAACGATTTGCTGGTATCAGCGGCAATAAAGATGGACTGGAGGGATTGCCCGATGGGGAATTTTTACCCCCTTGGGAATTAAACTGCGTGGAGAAGCACCTCCAAAAATCGCTGAACGCTAATTATACCGACCGTCATCTTATCATTGGTCGTTGTGCGCACCTTACCAAGCCACAGCCTTGGCATACGGCCCTTGGCCGGGCGCAGTGTCAGGCGCGGCATTTGTGCTACCGAGGTTGTCCTTTTGGGGCGTATTTTAGCTCGCAATCTTCTACCTTGCCAGCCGCGCGTAAAACAGGGAAGCTCACGCTGAGGCCGCATTCGGTGGTACATTCCATTATTTATGACGAAAAACTGGGCAAAGCCTCAGGCGTCCGGATTATTGATGCCAATACCAAAGAGGTGATTGAATATTACGCAAGAATCATTTTTCTGAACGCTTCTTGTTTGGCAAGCAACCAGATTTTGCTCAATTCAACCTCCAATCGCTTTTCGGCAGGACTGGGAAATGACAATGGTCTGCTCGGGCATTTTGTGGCTTTTCACAATTATCGCGGGAACGTTTATGCCGATATTGATGGCTTTGAAGATCAATATTATTTTGGTCGGCGGCCAACGTCGGGTTTTATGCCGCGCTATCAGAATGTGCATAAACAAGAAACTGACTTTTTGCGGGGGTATCTCGTAGCGCTTAGCGCGGCTCGGGGTGGCTGGGGAAATGCGGCAGGACAAGAAGGCTTTGGGGCCGATTGGAAAGAGAAAAACAGTCAACCTGGGCCATGGCATTTGTATGTACAGATTCAGGCCGAAACAATCCCGAAGTTTGAAAACCATTTACGACTTAGCCCAGACCACAAAGATAAATACGGTATTCCGCAGCTGATTACGTCGGTAGGATATGATGACAACGACCTGAAAATCATCAAACACTTTCATACTACAGTGGCCGAAATGTTGGACAAAGCAAGCTTTAAAAACATTCGTTTGGTAGATGACAAACGTAATCCCGGACTGGATATTCACGAAATGGGTGGTGTAAGGATGGGCGCCGACCCCAAAACCTCGCTGGTCAATAAATGGAATCAGTTGCACGCCTGTAAAAATGTATTTGTTACCGATGGGGCAGCCATGACGTCTATCGGTACCCAAAACCCATCCTTGACCTTTATGGCATTTACGGCCCGGGCGGCTAATCATGCCGTTCAGGAAATGAAGAAAAAGAATTTGTAGTTTTGTACATTAGTTTTCCAATAATTTGATTGAAAATGAAAAATCTATCAAGGTTTACCCTCATCGGAGCCATTTTGCTACTCTGGGTATTTAAAAGTTACGTGGCATTGTCTCAAACATCCAAAGAAACTTTGGTTGCCGATATTGAGAAAAAACGTTTTGCAGCATTGGTTAGCAAAGATTTTGCGTACCTGAACCAAGTAATGGGTGAAGATATAGTTTACTGCCATTCCAGCGGATTGATTGACACAAAGGCTTCCTTCATTCAATCTATGAAAGATGGTAAATTGGTCTACAACGAAATGACACCCGATGAGCTGAAAGTAAGAATTTATGATAAAACGGCCGTGATTACGGGGGTGTGTACCGCCAAAGTAGTCAGCAATGGTCAACAACTTAATACCCGTTTTCGTTTTACGGATGTATATGTTAAGCGCAAGGAAGGATGGCAAATGGTTACGTGGCAATCTCTTCGTTTACCTTGAAAAGCTAGCCTAAATTAAAAACGAAGTAGCCCTGCAACGTCTGTCCTCTTTTTTTCGTCTTGGGTATATGACGAGTTTAAAGGGCCATTGAATAGGTTTTACGTCGAAAGCTTGTAAGTTTTTTGAAAAAAACTGATATTCGAGCGCAATATTAAACCTTTGGCGTGGGTTTTGTATAGTGAGTTAATTGTGAAGAATCAATTTTACTTAAAATAGTAACTATTTATGAAACGTTTTTTTACGGTTTTTGTGATGATTGCAGTGGTAGGTACCGTGGTGGTTTCAAGCTGCAAGAAGAAACCTAAACCTTTAAGCGAAATTATCGGACGAGTGTGGAGCGCGCAATTGATTAAGCACGGGTCGAGCGTAGTGTATACCAAGGGTGCTGCTACCAACCCAACACCAGGGTATCTTAATTTCCGATTGGATTTGAGTAGCCCTACCTCCGCCACCTTGAAAGAATTTGACGGTAATACCTTTACAGGGCAGTGGGAAGTGCAGGAAACAACTGCTGGCAACACCCTAATATTGAAGAATTTGACACCACAGCCAACGGGCACTAACGGAACCATTCAGTTTACGATAAACTCGGCCACCGAAATCGAATTTGTAATGACCCGCACCTCTGGAAGCCAAAAAACGGGCGGAACCATCAATAACTACACATTGGTATCGCCTTAGAAAAGGTACCAAAATAAACTATTTAGGTGTCGTTCTCTGACAAGAGGGCGACATTTTTTATTTTTGCCAAACACTTCATCCAAACCCATTTTTCCCATGATAAAATCCTTTATTTTTCTCGCTCTGTTTTCCGTTACTCTACACGCCCAAATGACCTATCCCACCACCCGAAAAGTAGCTCATACCGATAATTACCATGGTACAAAAGTAGCCGACCCCTATCGTTGGCTTGAAGACGATAACGCCTCTGATACTAAAGCTTGGGTAGCTGAACAAAACAAGGTTACTTTCGGATATTTGGAAAAAATACCCTACCGAGGTCTCATCAAACAGCAATTGGAAAAAGTATACAACTACCCTAAATACTCGGCTCCACGCCGCAAAGGAGAGTATTTCTATTTTTATAAAAACGACGGATTACAAAATCAGTCGGTGTTGTACCGCCAAAAAGGGATGAGAGGTACGCCCGAAGTGGTGCTGGATCCTAATAAACTTTCGGCCGACGGCACCACGCGACTGACGGTATTTAGCCTATCAAAAAAAGGAGATTATGCGGTTTGTGGCTTTTCTCAGGGCGGATCCGACTGGCAAGAATACCAAATCATGGACATGAAAACTCTCAAAATGCTTGCCGACAAAATCGAATGGGTAAAAGTATCCGGGGCTTCGTGGCAAGGAAATGGCTTCTATTATAGCCGTTATCCCAAACCTGAAGGCAGCGCGTTGGCGGCAAAAAATGAGAATCACCAAGTGTTTTTTCACAAAGTAGGTACCGCGCAGTCGGCGGATGAATTGGTGTATGAAGACAAAGCAAATCCACAGCGTTTTCACGTTGTATATGTCCGTGAAGATGAGCGGTTGTCTTTCCTGAATATTTCAGATAGAGGCAAAGGGAAAGATGGGAATGCGCTTTATTATCGCGAAACTGGCCAAAAAGAATTTAAACCCATAGTCGCTGAAATCACAGATGACCAGTTTTCGATTGTGGATAACGTAGGCAATAAATTTTTGCTTCGTACCAATAAAAATGCCAAAAATGAGCGCGTAGTACTTTTTGATCCAGCCAATCCTGACGAAAAGAATTGGAAAGAAGTTCTCCCAGAAAAACCCGAACCATTGCAAGGCGCAGGTACAGCAGGTGGGAAACTTTTTGTGACGTACCTCAAAGACGTAACAACCCGCGCCTATGTGTACGATTTGAACGGAAAGCTCGAAAATGAGGTGCCGCTCCCTGGCTTAGGCTCTGCGGGTGGTTTTGGGGGTGAAAAAGAAGACAAAATGGTTTTTTATACCTTTTCTTCGTTCAATTATCCCCCAACGATTTTTAGTTACGACATTGCGTCGCGCAAAAGCACCGTGTTCCGTAATCCCGAAGTAGCCTTTACACCCGCTGATTATGAGACCAAGCAAGTGTTTTATCCCAGCAAAGACGGCACCAAGATTCCGATGTTTATTGTCTATAAAAAAGGCCTGAAATTGGATGGGACAAATCCCACTATTTTGTACGGCTACGGCGGATTTAACATCAGCCTGACGGCCAGTTTCAGTCCGGTATTGATTCCATTTTTGGATAACGGCGGTGTGTATGCCCAGGCCAACCTCCGCGGCGGGGCCGAATACGGTGATAAATGGCACGAAGCAGGAATGCGGCTTCAAAAGCAGAATGTATTTGATGACTTTATTGCGGCGGGGGAGTACCTGATTGCCCAAAAATATACCTCCAATGCCCGTTTGGCGTTGCGCGGTGGCTCCAACGGAGGCTTGCTGGTCGGAACCGTAATGAACCAGAGACCTGATTTGGCCAAAGTGGCGTTTCCGCAAGTGGGCGTGATGGACATGCTGCGTTTTCATAAATTTACCATCGGCTGGAACTGGATTGCCGATTATGGCAGCAGCGACAATGCCACGGATTTTAAAAACTTGTACGCCTATTCGCCATTGCACAACATCAAAGAAGGCATTAACTATCCCGCTACGCTCGTCACCACCGCCGACCATGACGACCGCGTGGTGCCAGCGCACTCGTTTAAATACATTGCCGAATTGCAGGCCAAAGCCGCTAAAACCACCACAAATCCTCTTTTGATTCGGGTCGACGTGAACAGTGGGCACGGGGCAAGTAATACCGCTAAGTCGTTGGAACAAACGGCTGATATTTACGCTTTTATGTTTTATAACATGGGACTTAGCTGGAAGTAACATTCATCCAAAAATCAACAAACATAATATTATGGCTACTGGATTTTTCAACGTACCCGTTCCCAAAAACGAACCCGTCAAATCTTACGCACCTAATTCGCCCGAACGGGCCGCGCTCAAAGCCGCTCTTGTGGAAGCACGAAGCCGTCAAATTGAGATACCAATGTACATCGGTGGCGAGGAAATAATGACGGCTGATAAACACGCCGTGACTCCTCCCCACGACCATCAATACGTACTTGGGTATTATTCTTTGGGGGATGCGTCGCACGTCACAAAAGCCATTGAGGCAGCTTTGGCAGCGCGTGAAAATTGGGCGAATTTAAGTTGGGAACATCGGGCCGCCATTTTCCTGAAAGCGGCTGATTTACTGGCGGGGCCGTACCGCGCCGAAATCAACGCGGCGACCATGCTTGGACAATCCAAAAATGCCTATCAAGCGGAGATTGACTCTGCCTGCGAAATGATTGATTTCTTGCGTTTTAATGTATATTATGCTTCCCAGATATACAGTGAGCAGCCGCAGTCGTCGGAGGGCGTTTGGAATCGTTTGGAGCACCGTCCGTTAGAAGGGTTCGTGTTTGCCTTAACGCCTTTCAATTTTACGGCGATTGCCGGAAACCTGCCTACTTCGGCGGCGTTGATGGGCAATGTGTGCGTATGGAAACCCGCACTTACGCAAGTGTACGCCGCCAACGTCTTGATGAAAGTATTCAAAGAAGCAGGTGTCCCCGATGGCGTTATTAACCTGATTTATGTAGATGGCCCCGTGGCTGGAGAGGTCATTTTGCGCCATCCCGACTTCGCTGGAATTCATTTTACGGGCAGTACAAAAGTGTTTCAGCACATCTGGAAAACCATTGGCGATAACCTTTCGATTTATAAATCCTTTCCGCGTATTGTGGGCGAAACGGGCGGCAAAGACTTCGTGGTAGCGCATTCCTCGGCCAATGCCAAAGCGGTGGCGGTAGGACTGGTGCGCGGCGCGTTTGAGTATCAGGGACAAAAATGCTCAGCGGCTTCGCGAGCCTACATCCCTGCCAACTTATGGGAAGAAGTAAAAGGCTATATGATTGCCGATTTGGCAAGCATGAAAATGGGCGTTGCGGAAGATTTCTCTAACTTTATCAACGCCGTCATTGACGAAAAGTCGTTTGATAAAATCGCAGGTTATATTGATAATGCCAAAAATGACCCTCGTGTGACGGTCATCGCGGGTGGAAATTATGACAAATCAACCGGCTATTTTATCGAGCCTACGGTCCTGCTTACTACCGACCCAATGTACACCACGATGTGTGAAGAAATCTTCGGGCCAGTGTTGACGATTTATGTCTATGCACCCGAAAAATTTGAAGAAACCCTCGAATTGGTCGATAAAACATCACCTTATGCGCTTACAGGCTCTATTTTTGCCCAAGACCGCTACGTAATTGAGCAGGCAACCAAGAAATTGGTAAATGCCGCTGGGAATTTTTACATCAACGACAAACCCACGGGCGCTGTGGTAGGACAGCAGCCCTTTGGCGGGGCGCGAGCATCAGGAACGAACGACAAAGCGGGCTCTATTTTGAACCTGTTGCGTTGGGTATCACCCCGGACCATAAAAGAGACTTTTGTTTCTCCAGTAGATTATCGTTACCCATTTTTAGCCGAATAATAAACCGTTTTTAAGATTAAAATCCACCTTGTATGGTAGACTGCCAAGCGTCTGTGTGCTATAAAAGGTGGATTTTGTGTTTGTACCTCTTTTTGGTTTTTGAGGTATTTTCGCGTGTGTCAATCATTTGAGCAGCAATTCGGGGCGGTATTCAAAGTGCATGGTGTCGTAGTGGTACCATTTTCCACCCCAGATAAAACCCTGTTTTTCAAAAATTTCCACGACTTGGGCAGCGATTAGGTTGCGGTACTTGAGCTTGACGGCTTCATTTTTGCAGCGGCAGTCCCATTGCCAATAATGCGAAAGATTTAAGTTAATATCAATGGCAGTTCCGTAGCTGTGCATACTAAGTCGATTGGTACCGCTGATAACCCGCCACGAAAATGTCCCTGCAGGATTGTTGACGTATTTCAGTAATTCAGGATGTTTTTCTAGTTCATCAGAAACCGCCTGAAAATGCTTGTCTACATCGTTCACTTTGGTGACCAATAACTTCTTTTTCAGGGTTTTGGGCAGCCAGATAATCTCCGTTAGGTTTTTGCGAACTTCGGCCTCCGTCTTTCCGTACATCTTTCGAAAAAAAGGCTCGTAACGAAAACGTCCAGGGTCTTGATTGATGGTAGGTGGATTTTGAAGGCGACTTAAAGGGTATTTTTGGGTTAATTGATCTTCTAAATCAGCATTTTGTAGCAGCTGAGCAAACGTTTTTTTTTGCCCGTCGTCATACGGCATCACGGTAGAATCTTTCCAAATGAGTTGATTTTTGGTTACTCTAACGAGGTGGTCAGGATAAGCTTTAAGATATTCAGATTGAGCGCAGGCCGTCGAACAGAACAAAAATGCCGATAAAAAAAGTGCCTTAGAATTTGGATTTTGACGCATGAAAAATGGGCTAATTACCCGAAAAACGACGAAGGTCAGCAGGCTCGAAAGTCCACTCAGGGGTTGTAATTGTTTCATTTTTAAGTTCATACCAAGGACTGAGTGAGTTGTTTTGAGGATTGGCCAATAACTGAATTTCTTGGGCGGGCATGTAGCTTTGAGCCAACATATACACTTTTTGCCCCGTTGTGGGATTTTCGGCCATATCCACGACAATGACAGCGTGGCCAAATGGAATTCCTTTCTGAATCAAGACATCGCCGACTTGCATTTTTGACATTGCAACGGGTTTTAATTCATCGTGCAAAGAACGGGTATTGGCCGATATGAAAATGTATTCCATGTATTTCCAGAATTTTGGGTAACTATAATCGCCCTTTGCGTAATTCTTAAAAAAACGTGGCTTGCCGTCGGCCACAAAATTAAAATGAATCTCATCGAAACGGCGCTGGGCGTACAGGTATTCTGCCCGTAGGCGCATCACGGCGTCGGCGCATTGGTGCAGGTCTTTTTTACCGATGCCTAAATCCACGACGGAAAGGTACACGTTGGGCTTATTTTTGGTTCGCCCGTCAAAATATAACACGTTACTATTCCAAGGCTTTAGCGGTAAACGCCTCAGGTAAGTGGCAAAGGAGTTTGATTCGAAAGCTTTGCGCTCAAAACCAACAGGCGGGGCAAAACGCGTTGAAATCGTCGTGGCTGATTTGTCTATTTTTACCTGTGCGGCCGTATTTAAAACCACAAAAAAGAGTGTAAAGAAAAGGACTTTTGACATGGTTTATTCAAATTTTTAGTGGGTTTTAGACCCTTTCAGGGCGACAACGCATTAATCTCGCCATGTGGCGCGTAATATAAACGCCACGATGGGTGAGGGGTCTTTCAGGCTGTGAGGGTGGTGCTTTACACCAGGTTTGTGAATAACTGTGATATTGCCCCCGAGTGCTTTTACGCGTTGTTCAAACAATGTGGTATTTTCTTCAATGGGTACCACCTCATCGGCATCACCGCACACATGGAGCATAGGATAGCCCCCTTTCACGATTTTCTCCACGTTGTCGAGCGGGCTTCCTTTAAATTGTGCCGCTTCTTCTTCGGTTTGCAGATTATAATCCTGTTTGAATACCTCCCAGTCTTTTGGGCTTCCAGGGCCTCTGCCTTTGCCGCCTGGCCAACTTTTTAGATCCAGAACGGGGGCGTCGGCGTAGACGCAAGATACTTTTTCGGGATTGGCGATGGCCCAATTGTAGGCATACACCCCGCCGCGGCTGAACCCTTCAAGGGCAACTTTGGATGAAAGACCCGCTTTATGCAAAAAAGCGTAAAATTGATTCCAGATTTCAACGGCGTGTGCATTGCCGTAGAGTTCGGCTACGTCGCAATACACCACGTGAAACCCGCGAGCCAACAGCGCACTATCGGCTTGCGGCTCATGCCCCCAAAAGCGTGCCCGCCACACCCAAGGGGCATTTCTTGCCACTTTGAGGGGTTTCACGACTTTGGCTTGGCGTCCGATAAAGATAAACGAAGCACAAGGAAATCCACTAAACGTACTGAGTTGTTTTTCGGGAGGCAACGACTGGAAAATATCCATTTCGGCGGCGGGTTGTGCATACGACAATTGAAGCATACCAAGCAGAAGACTGCCAAAAATCAGCGTAATTTTGGAAAGCGTCATGAAGAAAAAGGTCAAAAGGGTTTTCTATGAAAGTAAAAACGAATCAAAATCTATTTCCTTTTGAGAAACCGCTTATTCTTTGGTAACATTGCTTTGTGAATGCAATGAAACGACCTTTGTACCTTCTTCCGCTGGTGGTGGTGGCGCAGTTTGCTGGCACCTCGCTGTGGTTTGCCGTCAATGCTGTTATGCAAACATTAGAGGCATTTCACCCCCAGACCTTGGTTTTCATGCCTACCATGACCACGGCCGTTCAGTTGGGATTTGTGTTGGGTACGCTTTTATATTCTTATTTTTCCATTGCCGACCGTTTTTCTCCCGTGCGGGTTTTTATGGTTTCTGCAGCGCTGGCGGCTTCTTGTAATCTGGCAGTTTTAGTCAGTTATCAATCGTTTGAAGGGCTGTTTGTGGCGCGATTGGGTGTTGGATTCTTTCTGGCGGGTGTCTACCCCGTTGGTATGAAAATTTGCAGCGATTGGTACGAAACGGGGCTCGGGAAAGCCTTGGGCTATTTGGTGGGGGCGTTGGTGTTAGGAACGGCGTTCCCGTATATTCTTAAATCATTTTCGCTCAGCCTGCCTTGGCAATATGTCATTATAGTTACGTCTGGCTTGGCCGTTTTGGGAGGAACTGTGATTGGGGTATTTGTAAAAGATGGCCCATTTAGGCGCGTAGCTGGACGCTTTAACCCCGCCGTGCTGCGAGAGGTGTTTAAGAATAAAGCATTTCGACGCTCGGCTTTCGGTTATTTTGGGCATATGTTTGAGCTTTATACTTTTTGGGCTTTTGTGCCTGTTATCATCACTTCATATAATCAACTTGCCCATCAAAATCTTCCTGTTCCGCTGTTTGCTTTTGGTATCATTGCTTCGGGAGCATTGGGGTGCGTTCTGACGGGCGAGCTTTCGCTGCGTTTGGGAAGCCACCAGACGGCTTGGTGTTCACTGCTAATTTCGTGCATTTGCTGTGGGCTGTGCGTTTTTCTCCCTGTCTATTCTGTGTTGTTTTTTCTGGTATTTATGTTTATCTGGGGCATCAGTGTGGTAGGAGATTCGCCACAGTTTTCGACCTTGGTTTCGCAAAACGCCCCTCCAGATTATCGGGCTACCGCGCTGACGTTGGTTACTTCGATTGGGTTTTTTATCACCATTCCGAGCCTTTATTTGACCCAATGGCTTTTTAATGTGTATGGGCATAGTGCGTTGGTCGTATTGGCCTTGGGCGGAACTGTTGGGTTGGCGGCTTCACGGCGCATATAAGCGGTTTTACCAACGCTGATTTCCTAAAGACCCGCCTTGTTGCAGGTTTTCTTTTTTCATTCTTCCTTTTCTAAGATTAAAAGCAGTAATTTTGCGGCTTCATTTTTTATCAGTGATGTAATCAGTTGTTAATTAACCGCTTTTGCTGCACTAAGGATTTATTTGTCAGGATAATTAATTTATTCCCCACGATAAATAATCATCAGTGCGGAAGCACTCAATTCAATGAAAAAAATCCAATCGGCTTTACTCTCGGTCTATTACAAAGACGGTCTCGAACCTATTGTTCAACTTCTCCACCAAAACGGCGTTAAGCTGTACTCGACGGGTGGTACGCAAACTTTTATCGAGAACATGGGAATTCCCGTGACGGCAGTCGAAGACCTTACGGGCTATCCTTCCATTTTTGGAGGGCGTGTCAAAACCCTTCACCCTGCGGTTTTTGGCGGTATTTTGTACCGTCGCGAAGATGCAGGTGATGTGGCGCAGGCGGCTCAGTTTAAGATTCCTGCCATTGATTTGGTAATAGTAGATTTGTATCCGTTTGAAGAAACCGTGGCTTCGGGAGCGAGTGAAGAAGATATTATCGAAAAAATTGACATTGGAGGAATCTCGTTGATTCGGGCGGGTGCCAAAAACTTCCAAGATTCACTCATCGTATCGTCGCGTACACAATACGCGGATGTTTTGAGCATTTTGACCGAGAAAAATTGCAGCACTGAACTTTCAGATCGTCGTCGTTATGCGCAAGAGGCTTTTGCGACCACGAGCCATTACGACACGGCCATCAATCAGTGGTTTTTGGGAAAATCTACGCCAGATATTTATGCGTTTACCGAGTTGCCGCAAAATTCATTGCGCTACGGAGAAAACCCGCACCAAGCGGCTACTTTTTATGGAGACTTAGAGGCAATGTTTGATAAACTTCATGGTAAAGAGTTGTCGTACAACAACTTGGTAGATGTAGATGCGTGCGTGGCATTGATTGATGAATTTGGTGTTGAACCTACCTTCGCCATCATCAAACATACCAATGCCTGCGGCGTAGCCACCGCAGCTACTGCCAAGGAAGCCTACCTAACGGCCTTGGCCTGTGATCCAGTTTCTGCCTTTGGAGGTGTGATTATCACCAACGCTACCGTTGACGTGGCCACGGCCGAAGAATTGAATAAATTGTTTATGGAAATATTGATTGCACCCGCCTATGAGCCTGAGGCATTGGCGTTGTTGCAATCGAAGAAAAACCGCATTTTACTTCAGCGTAAAAATGTGGAATTGCCTGCTAAGATGTTTAAAACCATCCTGAACGGAGTACTTGAACAAGATAAAGATTTGGTAGTAGAAACGGCTCCCCAGTTTAAAACCGTAACCGTCAAAGCACCGACCGAAGCAGAAGTAAGGGCGTTGGAGTTTGCGCTGAAAGTGTGCAAGCACACCAAATCAAATACGATTGTGTTGGCTACCGAAAACCGCCTGATTGCCAGCGGAACTGGCCAAACATCGCGCGTGGATGCGTTGCGCCAAGCCATCGATAAGGCGCTTGCTTTTGGGTTTGAACTGAAGGGCTCAGTAATGGCTTCTGACGCGTTCTTTCCTTTTGCCGATTGTGTGGAGATTGCACGTTTGGCGGGCGTAACGGCCGTTGTGCAACCTGGAGGCTCCATTCGTGACCAAGACTCCATCAACTATTGCGATGCAAACGACATGGCGATGGTAACCACGGGCGTGCGGCACTTTAAGCACTAGTGTTTAAAAAAATCAGATTGATAAAAGAGATTATCTCAAAAGGGTAGTCTCTTTTTGTTTCTATTCGAGCTTTTCTTAAAAATCCGTAAGTTGTACACATCCGCCTTTTTTGGCTAAAAATTGCGTTTATCTCGTGCCTGTTTCTATCTTTACCACACATTCTTAAAAATAGTTTAACGCTCAGAGACGATTGGCAAGGTTTTAGCCGTTAAGGATTTGAGTACCCAGACCGCTGAAGAATCGTGGGAATTATCAGAAAACAGCTCTACCTTATCTCTACCAAATCATACTTTATCATCGGGCTCATTGCAGCTCTGTGGTTAGTTGCGTACGTGGGGGTTGCTCAACAACCAACCAACCGCCGTCCTGCGGTTCAGGATACCAGTCGAAACGACCGTCAAAGTCGGCGGCTGCTCTATTCTCGTTGGAATGACCGTATCGGTAACCGTTTCATCTATACACCGCCCCGTTCCACTTTTTTCCTGAAAGAGCCCAAAGGCCTTTCCAATGATTTTAGGTTGGATACCACCCGCCGTATTTCGGTTTATGAGCGTATTGGCGATGCTAAATTGCCCACCCTCAACTACCGCGACCCGCTGAGTATGAGCTACGAAGATTTCCAGAAATTGCAGGACAAACGGGTCTTTAACTACCTCTGGCGCGATTATTCCTCCAAACAAGACGGCAAAGGTGCGCTTGGTGCGCGGGGCTTATTGCCTAAATTGGACTTGCCTCCAGGCCTTGATCGTATTTTTGGTAGTAATCTTGTCGATTTTAAACCCAACGGTTTTGTACTGTTGGATTTTGGTGTGTTGCACCAAAATATTGACAATCCGCAAGTGCCTATCCGTCAGCGGAAATCGACGAACTTCCTGTTTAATGAGCAAATCAACATAAACTTCAACGGAAAGATTGGCGATAAGCTGGGAATGTTGACCAACTTTGATACTAAGTCAAGTTTCAACTTTGAGAATCAGTTCAAACTGGATTATCGTCCAGGAAATCTCCCCACCAACTCCGCCAACCTTCCCAATTCCTCCAATCTTCCCAATGCGTCGGGTTTAGGTCAAAACGGAGTGCCAGGCTTGGGCCAAAATGGGGGGGCAGGCCAAAATCCGTTCGGTGGCTTGGGGGCAGGGCCGCAAAATTATATCCCCGAAAACGAAAGCATCATTCAGGGAATTCAGGCGGGAAATATCAACTGGCAGATTCCTTCGCAGTTGATTCCAGGGGTACAAAATTTATTCGGGGCCAAGGTTGATTTACGTTTCGGTCGTCTGACCACTACGGTGGTGGCTTCGCAGCAACGCTCTAAACAGCAGTGTATTACGTTGCGGGGAGGGGTGCAAAATCGCCCGTTTGAAATACGAGCCGATGCTTATGACGAAAATCGCCACTTTTTTCTGTCTTACTTCTTTCGCAATAATTATGAACGCTGGTTGGGCAATATCCCGCTGGTCATGTCGGGGGTGACCATTACCCGTTTGGAAGTGTACGTAACCAACCGCACCAACAATACCGAAACCCTGCGCAACTTTGTCGCTTTTTCTGATTTGGGAGAATCTGCTCCCGTCAGTAGCACCAATCCAAATCTGGCACCGATTGTGGCCAATCAGCCAGTTAATAACAAAAGCAACGGCCTGTATCAAAAAGTAACCAATGACCCCGAACTTCGCGAAGCAGACAAAACGAGCTTTGCGCTCGACAGCCGCTATAACCTCCGCCGGGGCGATGATTATGACCTCCTGCGCGGTGCGCGGAAACTGAACGAACGCGAATATAAATTTCAGGCCGAACTGGGCTACATTTCATTACTAACGCCCTTGCGCAACGATGAGATTTTGGCCGTGGCCTATGAATATACCCTTAATGGCCAAAAATATAAAGTAGGGGAACTTACCGAAGATTATCAGGCTCGCCGCGACGATGAAGTGCTGGTATTGAAATTGTTGAAATCGTCTACGATTCGTAACAATACGAGCCATCCGATGTGGAGCTTGATGATGAAAAATATTTATTCATTGAATACCACGCAGGTAGGAAAGCAAAATTTTCAGATGCGGGTTATCTATAAAGATGACCTAACTGGTATTGATAACCCTAACTTACAGGAAGGGCCCATTGCCAACGTGCCGCTGTTGCGCGTCATGGGATTGGATAAGTTGAACCCGCTCAATGACCCCGTTTTGGATAATTCGGGGAAAGCCATGGGGGATGGCAACTTTGACTTTGTAGACAATGTCACGATTGACAGCCGTTTTGGTCGTATTATTTTTCCCGTTTTGGAGCCATTTGGTTCAAATCTGGTGAAGCAGTTCAACAGCGATCCTGTATTAGCCAACAAATACGTTTTTAATGAACTGTATCGTACTACCCAAATCGACGCGCAGCAGGTAACCGAGAAAAATAAATTCTTCCTCAAAGGGTCTTTTCAAGGCTCGTCGGGCGGGGCGTCAATTGCATTGCCGTTTGGTGTATCAGAAAAATCAGTAACGGTACGGGCGGGTGGTGTTCAGCTTCAGCCAGGGATTGATTACGCCGTGGAGGGGCAATCGGGCTCGGTGCGGTTGATTAATGAAAGTGTGTTGAACTCAGGTCGTGATATTGAAATTTGTTATGAACAGCCCGACTTGTTTCAAAATCAAATCCGCAGGTTGTTAGGGACGCGCCTCAACTACGTTGTTAACCGCGATATGCAGATAGGCATGACCGCCATGAACATGCGCGAAACGCCGCCAGGTTTTTTGACCCGCGCCGCGTTGGGCAACGACCCCGTCAATAACAGCATCATCGGAGCCGATATTACTTTTCGAAAAGAGTCTCGTTTTCTGACAAAATTGTTGGACAAACTGCCTCTTTTGCAGACCAAAGAGATATCGGCTATTCAGTTTCAGGGTGAAGTCGCGCAGTCTTTTGCGGGCTTGCACCC
>JAIXPV010000178.1 GCA_027486105.1 Runella sp.
ATTTGGGTCAACATATCGGTCGTTAGACGGTTATATACGTCTAATACAAATTCCATTTTATTGTTCAACAAAACGGCGTCGATACCAACGTTAGTAGAGGTATTTGTTTCCCACTTACCATTCGTGTTACCAAACTGTACTAAGTCAAATCCACCCACAATAGATGAACCCGTACCATTGATGTCATAAGCGTTGTTGGAAGGATCAGGGGCGTATAGTGTATAGGCATTGTACACATTAGGAATCAGCTGATTTCCCGTTTTACCCCAACCTACGCGTACTTTCAAATCGTTTATAAACTTCACTTCGCGCATGAAAGCAAGCTCGGTCATGCGCAAACCCACCGAAAACGCTGGGAATACCCCATAACGGTTAGCCGCTGAGAAGCGAGAAGAACCATCGCGGCGGAGGGTAAAATCAGCCAAGAGAAGTTCTTTGTAAGAGTAGTTTACTTTTCCAAACTGAGAGAACAGTGAGCTCAACGTTGCACCCGCTCCAGCGTTGCTCAAGCCTGAGGCCGAACCTGCATCCAAATAACGATAATCCAAATCATCAAAAGCAAAAGCACTTCGGCTAGCCTGAAAACCTACTGCGTAGGTTTTTACAGCTTCTGTTCCCAACAATACATTCAATGAATGTACGCCAAAGGTTTTGTTGTAATTCAAGGTGTTGAACCACGTCAATGAGCGGTCAAAGTTGTTGATTACGTTTAAGCTGTTGGCATTTCTTGCTTCAGCCGCCTCAATGTCGCGGTGAAAATACTCTGAGCGATTATACTGATTATACTCCAGACCTAAGCTAGTTCTAGCTTTTAAGCCAGGGATAATTTCTGCTTCGGCAAATACGTTTCCAAATACGTGTGAGCCTTTGGTGATGTTATCTTTTTCACGGTACAATCTTGCCAATGGGTTGGGAGCATTTCCTAAGTTACTGCCCCGACTTCCTGCAAAACCATTGTAAGGTGATGTATTGGTTCCACCCAATGCTTCTGGCCCACCCGTAATATCAAACACAGGAATGATGGGGTGTACACGGATCGCAAACATGATGGGGTTTGACTCGTCGTTGTTGGTGATACCCTGTCTCTCATCATACGAGAAAGTAAAGTTTTCTCCGATGGTTACTTTTCCTTTGGTAAATTCGGTATTGGCACGCAACGAGTATCGGTCATACTTCGTGTATCTCAGAATACCATCTTGCTTGAAGTAATTGGCCGAAATGGCATATTTACCTGATTTTGAACCCCCAGTAGCACCTATTTGGAAGTTAGCAATCGGCGCAGGGTCAAAAATAACATCTTGCCAGTTGGTTCCTTCTTTATTGGCTTTGGTGATGTTAAAAGCCGTTCTACCCAAATTAGGATCAGCGATGTCATTGGTATAAGTATAGTTGGAGGGGAGCGTTCCATAAACGTTGGGATAGATATAATCCGCAATGGTTTGCTCGCCGTTAGGTCCAAACTTATACTGCGCAGAAGGCGAAGTAACCGACGGGTTTTTTCCAGCGCCGAGCTCAGATTGGTAAAGGTACTCCCCCAGTTCTTTGGTATTCAACAAGTCTAGCATCTTGCCAGGGCGTTGTGTACCACTGTAGAAATCAAACGTAATGCTTGGCTCACCTGTTTTACCTTTTTTAGTAGTAATGATGACCACCCCATTGGCGGCGCGTGCGCCGTAGATAGAAGCGGCAGAAGCATCTTTCAACACCTGCATCGACTCAATATCGTTGGGGTTAATCTGATTAAGTGTTCCTTGAGTAGGGACTCCGTCAATTACGTACAGTGGGCTGTTGTTGTTAATAGAACCAAATCCACGGATACGCACCATGGTACCCCCTCCAGGAGAGTTGTCATTCCCAACCACTACTCCTGATGCCCGTCCTTGGAGCATCTGTGTGACGCTGGCCGCGGGCACTGCCGTCAATTCTTTGGCATTGACCACAGTTACGGCTCCCGTAATGTCTTTTTTGCGTTGACTGGCATAACCCGTCACAACAACCTCAGAGAGTGATTTTACATCGACCGTCAAGGCAACATCAATGTTCGTACGATTTCCAACGGTGATTTCTTGCGAAATATAACCAATGTAAGAAACGACCAATACACTGTTTGAAGCGGCATTTGGAAGGCTAAAGCGGCCTTCGCCATCGGTGGTGACCCCCGTGTTGGTTCCTTTCAGTAGGACACTTACACCTGGAAGTGGGATATTTTCAGTAGCGTCGGTAACGCGACCTGTCAAGCGGCTTTGCGCCCACGAACCAAGCGCACAAAGCCACAAAAGAGTGGCTAGGTAGAGATGTTTTTTCATGTTTTGTTAGATAAATTAAGTGAGCTAAACGGCACAGTATAACTGCAACCTTGCTTTAAAGCAAGCATAAGCAATATTTTTACTTGAATTATTTCAAAAAAATAAAAACCAAAAAGTCTTTGTTTGTCCTGCCCTTTCAGGGATTTATCTATACATTAAACATTTTCAGCTACTATATGCCGTTCATTCAACCTTTACTATGATACACTTGAGGGCTAAGAACATTGCAGTTTATTCTACTATTTCAAACGTTTGCATAGCCATTGACGCTAGCCATATTTTTTATTTAAAAAATTCAATTATACTATTGTACCGAAAATACCTTCCTATCTCCATCTAATTCATAATCGCAATACCCTATGAATCACATTTTACTTTTTTCTTCTCCTCCATTCAGTGCTTCTGCGTTCTCCTCTTTTTTATAGAATCCCTTCTTTAAAATTTTTGTGGAGTTCATTGTATGCTTATCTAAATGTTACAATTGCTAAACATAATGGTTCGATAATGCTCACTTAACAATCTGTTAATGGGTGAGCCTGACCTTTGCAAAGCTTTATTTACAAACAACTAACTGTTTATTGTATGAACAATATCTACAACTTGAGATCTTCGAAGTGGCTGTTATGGTCGTTGTTAGTAGGGGCGGCTATGATTGCCACTCCCCAGATAACAAGCGCCTCCGCTCCTTCCGTGGTAAAAACCACCGACAAAACCGTGACGGGCCGTGTCACCGATGCCACGACTAGTGAGCCTTTGGCCGGCTGTAGCGTCGTGATAAAAGGCACGCAACGCGGAACCAACACCGACGCAAACGGAAACTATACACTGGCCGTGCCTGATGATAAAGCCATATTAGTCATTGGTTTTATCGGTTATGAAAAAATGGAAATCGTTGTCGGTGCCCGCAACACAGTAGACGCCGCGCTTAAATCCAGCGCCTCCGATCTAGCACAGGTGGTCGTTATCGGCTACGGAAGCACTACTAAAAAGGATATGACGGGTTCAGTAAAATCCCTCAAAACTACCGATTTCAACAAAGGAATCATCAACTCGCCCGAGCAGCTTTTGCAAGGAAAAGTAGCGGGGGTCAATGTTACCTCTGCCAGCGGCGAGCCGGGCGGGGCGCAGTCCATCACTATCAGAGGGCTAGGCGGTGTGCGTACGGGCAGTACTCCTCTTTTTGTGATTGATGGCATGGCATTAGACAACTCCAGCACTGGTGGTGCCATCAACCCCTTAACCTTTCTTAACCCGCAGGATATTGAGTCTATCGACGTGCTAAAAGATGCTTCAGCTACCGCTATATACGGTTCACGGGGCGCAAATGGCGTTGTATTGATTACAACCAAAAAAGGGAAGGCGGGTTTTTCAAGCCTTACTTTTTCCTCAAACGTCGGAATCTCTACTATGGCACGGGCATTGGATGTGTTTACGGCTGATGAATACCGCAAGCAAGTACCAGCAGTAGGCGGTGTGTTGGAAGATCTTAAAGCAAATACCGATTGGCAAAAAGAAGTTACCAGAACGGCCTATACCCAAAACCACAACTTATCTTTTGGAGGTGGTGCCGATAAATTGACGTACTATGCTTCTTTGGGCTTGCAAAACCAAGAAGGTATCTTAAAAAACAACCAACTCAACCGCTATACAGGCCGTATCAACGTAAACCAAAAATTACTGAACGACCGCCTAAGTATTGACGTAAATTTGAACGCAAGTTATACCCAAAATGAGCG
>JAIXPV010000334.1 GCA_027486105.1 Runella sp.
CATCCATGCGTTGAAGGTTTTCGAGGGTGCCTTTTCCGTATAACACATCAGACGCTGCAATGGCCATTTCATAGTCATGGTGCGAGTGAACGCGTATCGTAACATCTTTGGCTAGGGCTTTCTGCATAATTCGTAAATGAGGCGCTTCGGCGTGTTGCTGTTCAAGAGTTTCGATTTCTTCTTTTGAATAAAGCGTAAACACCCGCAACAAACGCGGACAATCGGCATCGGTACAGTTAATCCAGAATTGATAAAACTGAAAAGGAGAGGTCATTGAAGCATCTAGCCACACGTTGCCGCCTTCACTTTTTCCGAATTTGGTGCCATCGGCTTTGGTCACCAATGGCGTTGTAAGTGCAAAGGCCCGGTGCTCGGAAGTTTCGTCGTTGTTGGATTCTTTGCGACGAATAAGCTCTGTCCCCGTGGTGATGTTGCCCCACTGATCTGAGCCGCCCATTTGCAGGCGAACGTGTTTGTTTTTGTATAACCAATAAAAATCGTAGCCCTGCAATAACTGGTAGCTGAATTCGGTAAAAGAGATGCCCGTTTCGAGGCGTTTTTTGACCGAATCTTTGGCCGACATATAGTTGACGGTAATGTATTTTCCCGCTTCGCGTAAAAAATCCAAAAAGCTAATGCCTTTGAACCAATCGTAGTTATTAACGATTTCGGCTGAATTTGGGCCGCCATCAAAGTCAAGGAACTTTTCCAGCTGTTTTTTGATACACGACTCATTATGACGTAGGGTCTCTTCCGACAAAAACGACCGCTCGGCGGCTTTGCCCGAAGGGTCGCCGACCATACCAGTGGCACCACCTACGAGAGCATAGGGCTTGTGGCCGCACAACTGGAAATGTTTGAGCAGCATAATGGTGGCCAGATTTCCGATGTGCAACGACGAGGCAGTCGGGTCAAAACCAATATAGGCAGCCGTAATTTCTTTTTGCAATTGCTCTTCTGTCCCGGGCATCATGTCGTTGAGCATTCCGCGCCAACGAAGTTCTTCAATAAAATTCTTTTGCATTGTTGTCTTTACCATTGAAGCCGCAAAAATAATGGTATTTTACTATCTTTAATTTAAAAATCAAGCCGTAATGGTCAGCGTAGCAAATTTGGCCGAATGCACTGTTGGGCGTTTGGATAATGAACAAGTGATGTTTTATCTCTGGTTTGTGGTTTAATGTTAAGCCTGATAATAGGAAAAGTAAGGCTAAAATTGATGATTTTGAGATTGTTATGAAGGGTATACACCACAAAGTGCCCCAGAATAAATAGCTAATTGTTTTTTTAGATCCTTAATTCGCTATTTTATTTTTTTGTTAAAAACAATTCAGATTTTACATTCCCGAAAATTTCTCATAATTTTACGCGGCAAATAACGAATCGTTTATTTGCTATGCTCTCAGACACAACTAAGTTCCTTTACGAAGCTCTAACGTACGATGACGTACTCCTCGTACCTGCCTACTCCGAAGTACTCCCGCGCGATACCAACACGCAATCACAACTTACCCGTCACATCCGTCTCAACGTGCCGCTGATTTCAGCAGCGATGGACACCGTCACTGAATTCCAGTTAGCCATTGCCATGGCCCAGGAGGGAGGAATCGGAATGATTCACAAAAACATGAGCGTTGAAGATCAAGCCGCTCAGGTTCGTAAAGTGAAGCGTTCTGAAAGCGGAATGATTGTTGACCCTATCACCCTCAACGAAGATGCTACTCTTAAAGATGCAATGCGCATCATGGCCGAATTTAAAATCGGCGGTATTCCTGTAGTCGACAAAAACAGTAAACTCATCGGAATTGTCACCAACCGTGATTTACGTTTTCAGAAAGATATGGCAAAAGGGGTTGCGCAAATAATGACCAAGGATAACCTCATCACTGCTCGCGAAGGCATCAGCCTCGAAGAAGCAGAAAGCACACTTCAAGAATATAAAATTGAAAAATTACCCATTGTTGACAAAGACAATAAACTGGTAGGATTGGTCACGTACCGCGACATAATCAAGCGTAAAGACCACCCCAATGCCTGTAAAGATGCCCTTGGGCGTTTACGCGTAGGGGCGGCGGTAGGTGTTACTGCCGACCTGATTCGGCGGGTGGAAGCGCTGCTTAAAGCGGGTGTTGATGTCGTAAGCATCGATACCGCACACGGTCATTCGCTCGGGGTGATTGAGGCGCTGAAAGGTGTAAAAGCACAATTCCCTAAATTGGATGTAATCGTAGGAAATATTGCAACAGGCGCGGCGGCTAAGGCATTGGTAGATGCTGGTGCAGATGCCGTCAAAGTAGGGGTGGGGCCAGGCAGTATTTGTACCACCCGAATCATTGCCGGAATCGGAATGCCGCAACTTTCGGCCGTTTATGAGTCAGCGAAGGCCATTGAAGGTTCGGGCGTTCCTGTCATTGCCGATGGGGGGATTCGTTATTCGGGCGACGTAGTGAAGGCCATCGCTGGCGGTGCAAGTACCGTGATGATTGGCTCATTATTAGCTGGTACCGACGAAGCACCTGGCGAAGAAATTTTATACGAAGGCCGCCGTTTTAAATCTTATCGAGGCATGGGTTCGGTAGAAGCCATGGAGGATGGGTCAAAAGACCGTTATTTCCAAGACGCCGAGGATGACATCAAAAAGTTGGTTCCTGAAGGAATTGTGGGTCGGGTACCATTCAAAGGGAAAGTATCAGACATTATTTACCAATTGGTAGGAGGACTTAAAGCGGGAATGGGCTATTGCGGAGCCCCCGATATTGATGCCCTCAAGCAGGCCCAATTTGTTAGAATTAGCGCGGCTGGGATGCGCGAAAGCCACCCGCACGATATTCAAATTGCGAAAGAAGCTCCCAACTATACTACCAAATAGAAGGGGAGGGGCAGACGTAAGCGGTACGCCGTTACGGGCCTTCCCTACCCTTTATTTCTGCAAAGCCTTTCGGTACTCCGAAGGGTTTTGTTGTTTATGGGCCTTAAAAACCCGACTAAAATAGGCCACGTTGCCAAAGCCACTTTCGTAGCCGATGTCCGTGATGCTTTTTTCGGTCGAAAGTAGCCTACAAGCTTGATTGACCCGGTATCGGTTGACAAAGTCGGTAAAAGTTATGTTCATCATCTTTTTGAAATAATGACAAAATGAAGGGACGGCTAAATGGGTAATTGAGGCAATTTCTTGAATATCAATAGGTTTTTGGTAGTTTTCTTCCACATATTTTAAGATTTTATTGAGACGAAGTTCATCTTTTGGACTGACTTCGAGTTTAATTCCTTCGGGGTTTAATAGGGAAGACTCTGAAGTTGTGGCCAATATTTGAAGAATATTGACCAACTCCACCAACCGTTCGAATGGAGGTAAGCCCAGCAATTTTTTGAGCCGTTGTTTGACGTAAATTTTGGTTTCTCCGTAAAAGCATACACCAAAATGTGAACGCTCAAAAAGTCGTTTAATGGCTTTCATTTCGGGCATTTCCAAAAAATGTTCCCCCAATAAATTTTCCTTCAATTGTACCACTATTTCTTCATGTGTACCAACGGCTTCTTGACCAAAGCCGGAATGAGGCACATTGGGGCCGATAAACACCAAGTCTCCGTCTTCATAGTGGCTCAAATGCATACCTACGTGCCGGCGGCCAGAGCCGTTGAAGACACAGACAATTTCGTATTCGGGGTGATAATGAAATTGCCACCGGAAAAGCTCTGGCAAAACAACGTTGTGAAGGATACGAAACGAGCTCCCTTCGTCGGGACGAATGACTTCAAATTCGGTTTTCATCGCCTGTGTTAAGCTATTTGTGCCAAAAATAGGGCAAAAAATCTTAATATAGGATAAAAAGTGCGCAATAGAAGCCTATTTTTTTTGGGGATAAAAGTAGAACTTTGTCATGAAAAAATTGTCTCGGCTTTATCTCGCTTCCCTATGATGATTGAAGAGCGGGCTTTGTCCCGCTTCTTTTTTTATAAGCCTTCGACAACCCGTTTCGTTTGTTTACTTGCAATTTCGACTTCCATCTTTTTAATCTAAACCCTATGCAATCGTATTGGAA
>JAIXPV010000405.1 GCA_027486105.1 Runella sp.
GACCTCGGCGGAACAAAAATTGAAGGCGTTGTATTGTCGTCACCCTCGCCTGAGGCGGTGATTATCCGTAAAAGAATTGACACAGAAGCTCATAAAGGATATGAGCACATTGCAGGCCGGATTGTTGAACTGGTACGTGCATTGGAAGCTGAAACGGGCTTCAAAGCCCCAAGCATAGGGATTGGCACGCCTGGTACAGTAGAGCCCTCCAATGGTTTGATGAAAAACTGTAATACTACTTGTTTGAATGATAGGCCTTTGCAGAGTGATTTAGAAAATATACTGGGGATTCCAGTTTTTATTGCCAACGATGCCAATTGTTTTGCCTTGGCCGAAGCTACGATGGGAATTGTGCCCGATGTTGTTCCAGATTATCAGTGTGTATTTGGCGTAATTATGGGTACTGGCGTTGGTGGGGGTGTTGTTATTAAAGGAAAAGACGGACAGTCTTTTGTGTTGAACGGAACCCAGGGGATTGGTGGAGAATGGGGCCATAATGAACTAGAACCTAATGGATATGATTGCTATTGCGGTAAAAAAGGTTGTGTAGAACAGGTGCTTTCTGGCCCTGCATTGCAGCGGTACTATGCTCAGATTAGCGGTCAGGAATTAAAGATGAAAGACATAGTGGCGCGTCATTATGCTGGTACTGATCCGTTTGCTTCCCAAACCATTGACCGTATGTTAGAACATTTTGGGAAAGCCGTTTCGGTACTGATGAATATTCTCGATCCCGATGCCATTGTTTTGGGCGGTGGTGTCGGAAACATTGATTTACTCTATACTGAAGGCTTGGAACGGGCCAAAAAATACATCTTTAATAGTGGTCGGGTAGAAACAAAAATTCTTCGTCCAAAGTTAGGAGATAGTGCAGGTGTTTTTGGTGCAGCAATGCTGTCAATATAATAAAAATATTAATTTAAAAGGTAACAGTGTAATGCGTTTTTTGAATGCTACCTGACCCTTTGAAATGAAAAATTAAGCATGAATCATTGGTTAGTAAAATCGGAACCGTTTGTGTATAGTTGGGATGATTTTGAGAAAGCGGGGAGGAGTGTTTGGGATGGAGTTCGTAATTATCAGGCACGTAACAACCTGAAAGCCATGCAAAAAGGCGATTGGGTATTCTTTTATCACAGCAATGAGGGGCTCGCCGTGGTGGGCATTGCGCAGGTAGACCGCGAAGCGTATCCTGACCCAACTACCGACGACCCACGCTGGGTAGTGGTTGAGTTGGTGCCCGTTCAGAAGTTAAAACGACCCGTTTCATTGCAGGAAATTAAGTTAGATAATAGATTGCAGGAAATAGCGTTAATTAGGCAATCTCGTTTGTCGGTAATGCCGATTAAGCGGGAGGAATTCGACCTAATCTTAAGTTTTAGCAACGATGAAAACACCTAATGAGTTTATTGTCAATAGCCTAGAGGCGCCTTATAAATCTTTTATAGTGCGCAGGGCTGGTATGGCGTTTAGTGCCTTTTTAGTTTCTTTCTTTTACGCTTTATTTTTGGTCATTGGTTTAGTTGCCACTGAGCTAAATGCACAGACTGTCAAGCGAATAGAACTGCCTGTTCCAGGGACTAATGAGTCGTATCATACGATTTCATTGGGCGCAAAAGGCGTGGTATTGGTTTCGCAACTTTCCAAAAATGCGTTTAACATTCAGAAGTTTAACGCTGATTTGGACCGTGATTGGTCAATCAACGGAACCATTGAAGATAACCTTGATTTTGTAAAGTCTTCGTACGATGGCCAGTCTGTTTATCTGTTATTTACCCGCAGTCGGACTGATTTTTATCAGGTTGTGAAGGTGGGCGTCGCGGGTTTTATGGAGACATTTTACCTTAGCTCCGTAGACCGCTTTCAAATAACCGATTTCCAGACGATTGGCTATTCAGTTTTTATGGCGGGGACAGTACGAGACGAGCCGATGCTCCTTTATACCAATCTGGCATCTAAACAAAGTAAGATTCTGCCTGGGGTTACGCAGCCAAACACCGTGATTCAATCGGTAGATATTGATACCACGCACCATTTGATAAATGTCTGTTATGCTGCCCGTAAGGGGCGAGAAATCAAGCTTATCTCACGGACTTTCGACGAGTATGGTCAATCGGTAGGGCAAGTAATGGTTGAGCCAGAGCCTGATTATTCATTGCTCAACGGACGCCTTTTTACATTGAATGATTCCACCAAACTGATGATTGGTACCTATGGTTTCAGAAATATGCAGGGGAACAACAACAGCGCATCGCAAGGGCTTTTTCTGAGTAAAATCGTTTACGATGAGGTTGAATTTACGCAATATCACAGTTTTACCGATTTTAAGAATTTTTTCAACTTTATGAGTGAACGCGAGCAGGAACGAATGCTGCGTAAGATAGAGCGAAAAAAAGAAAATGGAGACGACGTAAAGCTTAATTACCGACTGCTGGTTCATGATATTATTGAGCAGAAGGGCAATTACCTGATTTCGGGAGAAGTCTTTTATCCCGAGTACCGTAATAACAATAACGGAATATATGGTATGAGTTCGTGGTGGGGTTCACCCATCATGTCGCCGTGGGGAATGGGTGGCTTTGGAATGTTTCCATCTTATGGACTTTATAATCCTTACTATTGGGATCCATGGTTTGGGTCACGTCGGATGAACAATGGGCAGATATTCAATGGTTTTGTGTATACCCACGCGATTGTGGCTGGATTTAATCCTAAAGGCGATTTATTATGGGATAATTCGTTGCCTTTTGAAGGTGTGAAAAGCATGGAACTCAAAGAAAAAGTAAGGGTAAAACCTAATGAAGACCAGACTGTTTCCATGTTTTACAGTAATAAAGGGGCTATCAAAGCCAAGGTTTTTGACAAAGACCGCGTATTGAATGACCGCCAGCCGATTCCGATCATGACAGTGGATGCCAATGACAAAGTACGTCAAACCAACACCGACGAAGTGCTGTACTGGTTTGATAATTATTACTTGGCATTTGGCTATCAGCGGATTACGGGTGATGATGGTCGCCGAAATGTTTTTTATCTGAATAAAATATCTTTTTAATAACATAGGACAGATGGTCAATCGTTGGTGACTGAGGGTTTTTCCTGAAAGTACTAGCGGTTGACTTTCGCCTTAACGCACAAATGCAACTTCTCACTCCTCTTCACTGGCAAGATTACGAACTGATTGATAGCGGTAATTTCGAAAAATTAGAACGATTTGGTGACTACATTTTAGCCCGTCCTGAGCCTCAGGCCATTTGGGATAAATCTCTCCCCGAAGCTGATTGGAAAAAAAAGGCCCAAGCTACTTTTGTAAGGGATAAGCAAGCTACCGAGCGCGGCGAGTGGCAATTGACAAAAGGAATGGCCGAAAAATGGTGGATAAACTACCGCTATGGGGGGCTATCTTTGCGCCTAAAATGCTCGCTTACTTCTTTCAAGCACGTGGGGATTTTTCCTGAACAGGCCGTTAACTGGGATTATTTAGACCAAAAACTCCGCGCGCTGCCCATTGAGAAACCCGTCGTTTTAAATCTTTTTGCATACACAGGAGCCGCGTCGGTGGCGGCCCGACAGGCAGGAGCTGACGTAACACACGTGGATTCTATCAAGCCAGTGGTAACTTGGGCGCGGGAGAATATGGAAGCAAGCAATGCCGACAATATTCGCTGGATGGTAGAAGATGCTTTCAAATTTGTCCAACGTGAAGTGCGGCGGGGAAAAAAGTATAACTGCATCATTCTCGACCCACCTGCCTATGGCCGTGGGCCTGCGGGTGAAAAATGGATTTTGGAGGAGCAATTGAATGAGCTACTCAAGTCCTGCGCGGAGTTGTTAGACCCTGTACATCACGTTTTCATTCTGAATCTATATTCGTTGGGCTTTTCGGCCTTGATGGCCGAAAATTTAGTATTGGACCGATTTGGTAAAATGACTAATGCTGAATGCGGCGAACTTTATCTTGCTGACCATAAACAACGCAAACTGCCATTGGGTATATTTTATCGTTTCGCCTCCGTCTAAGCGCCTATTAATCGTGCATTTCCCCAAAACTTTCCCGTACTTTGCATCAATGAGTGAGTCAACGGTCAGGATGATGTGCTGTTGTAACTTACTGATTTTAATTATGCATTCATTGTCAGGTGTTTTTGAAATAATAAAATGACATTTTTAAAAACATCAATAATAGTACAGAGCAACTTGAAAGCCCTAACGTATATAGTAAGTATTTGTTTGGCAATGTGGCTGGGCGGGTGCAGCAGCGACGAACGTCAGAGTACCCGTATTCCGCCGCTACCTTCCGACGATGCCCTGAAACGGGCCGAAATTGGCGTTGAGTACCTGAGTGCCATCATTCGGCGCAGTCCGCGCAACGCTTTAAATTACCACCGACGAGCGGAGTTATACATTGTACTTAAGAACTTTCCAGCGGCTTTGACCGATATAAACGACGCCCTTGAAATCAGTTCCAGTAATGGACTTTTTTTGCTGACCAAAGCCCGAATTTTACGGCAGATTAAGCGCTATGACGAAGCGCTGGCGGCGGCAAGACGTGCAGAAGTGTTACAACAATATACCCCAGATTTGTAGATTTTATTGGGTGATTTGAACCAACAAAAAAAGCAATATCGTCAGGCTAAATTGTATTTGTCGAAAGCCCTGCAAATGGCTCCTTATGAAGGAGAAGCCTATTTTTATAATGGACTTTTGGATGCTCGGCAGGGAGATACGCTGTCGGGGATTGCGCTGATGCAGCGGGCGGTGGAATTAAAACCGCGCTTTGCCCCTGCGTACGTTGAGTTGACCAACATCCATACCCGTTTGCAGGATTATATTCAGGCAAAAGACATTAACGACCAGGGGTTGCGTTATTTTCCGAAAGAGTCGATGCTTTATTATACACGGGGAATAATGTACCATAGCCAAAAACGCCTGGACAGTGCGCTGATTGCGTATCAGGCGGCCATTAAATTTGATTCGACCAATTACGCAGCTGATTTTCAGGCGGGGACTATCTATTTGAAGTGGAACAGTTTACCGCTGGCCATAAAGAGTTTTCAAAAAGTTTTACGCTATAATCCCAAATACCCACAGATTAATTTTCTGCTAGGAAGTGCTTACGATAAACATGGAAACATCGAAGGAGCCATCGAACAATATACGTTAGCCACGCAGATAGATGCGTCTGATTGGCGTTCGCGGGGGCGTCTTTATCGAGCGCAACAGCGAAAATATTACCTTGACACCTACGGTACCTTACCGCCGGCTTCCCCCGAAATCACATCTGACGCTGACAATGAGAAGGATGTTTCTCAAATTGCTCCCGAACAAGAAAGGGTTCAGGTCAATATTCTGACACCCCGACTTGAATTGAAAACGAAAAGCGATACAGTTCGAAGCTTGAAAATCAGGCAATAGTTGGCAGTAACGTTTAAAACAACCATTTTTGCAGAAAATTTATCAACGATTCATGCTAGTTTGTAATAGCGGATGTTGATGAAGCGTGACTAAACATAACTAATTAACATGAGTAACATTAAAATCACCCTACCTGATGGCAGTGTGCGCGAGTATCCCCAAGGCTCGTCAAGTATGGACATCGCGCTGAGTATCAGCGAAGGACTGGCGCGAAATGTATTAGCGGCCAAAGTCAATGGACAAGTTTGGGATGCCACCCGGCCCATTGAAACGGATGCTAACCTCCAACTCTTGACTTGGAACGATACCGATGGAAAAGCTACCTTTTGGCATTCCTCCGCGCACTTATTGGCCGAGGCGATTGAAGCGTTGTATCCAGGTACAAAATTTGGAATCGGACCTGCTATCGAGACGGGTTTTTATTATGACATTGATTTGGGCGGTAAGCCTTTTTCGCAGGAAGATTTTAAAAAAGTAGAAGATAAAATGCTTGAGCTTGCGCGCCAGAAAAGCGAGTATAAGCGAACCTCAGTAAGTAAAGCCGACGCCGTTGCTTATTTTACCGAAAAAGCGGATGAATACAAGCTTGAACTAATTGAAGGATTGGAAGATGGTCAGATCACGTTCTATTCGCAAGGTAATTTTACGGACTTATGCCGGGGGCCGCACATCCCAAACACGGGATTTATCAAGGCCATCAAAATCATGAATGTGGCGGGAGCCTACTGGCGCGGTGACGAAAAACGCCCCATGCTCACGCGGGTATATGCCGTAACGTTTCCAAAACAGAAAGAACTGGACGACTATTTGCACGTACTGGAAGAAGCAAAACGTCGTGACCACCGCAAGCTCGGCAAAGAACTGGAGTTGTTTACTTTCTCTGAAAAAGTAGGCGCTGGTTTGCCTCTTTGGCTGCCAAAAGGCGCTTTGTTGCGCGAACGACTCGAAAGCTTTTTGCGACGGGCGCAGGTGCGCGCTGGGTATTCACCCGTGGTGACGCCCCACATCGGAAGCAAACAATTGTACGTAACCTCGGGTCACTGGGAAAAATACGGGAAAGACTCCTTCCAGCCGATTCATACCCCCGAAGAAGGGGAGGAGTTCATGCTTAAACCCATGAATTGCCCTCACCATTGCGAAATCTACAAAGCACGTCCACGGTCGTACCGTGAATTACCGTTGCGTCTGGCGGAGTTTGGCACTGTGTACCGTTACGAACAAAGCGGAGAGCTACACGGGCTGACTCGGGTGCGTGGTTTTACGCAAGACGACGCCCATATTTTCTGCCGCAATGACCAAGTGAAAGAAGAATTCAAGCGCGTCATTGATTTGGTTCAGTATGTGTTTCGGTCGTTGGGATTTGAGAATTATAGCGCGCAAATATCCCTCCGCGACCCCGCAAAACCTGAAAAATATTTCGGAACAGATGAGGACTGGAACCGTGCCGAATCGGCGATTATCGAAGCTTCGGCCGAAAAGGGCTTGAATACCGTTACCGAACTAGGAGAAGCGGCCTTTTACGGGCCCAAACTCGACTTTATGGTTCGAGATGCCCTGGGCCGTAAGTGGCAATTGGGAACGATTCAGGTGGATTATCAACTGCCGCAACGATTTGACCTCGAATACATGGGTAGCGACGGTACAAAACACCGCCCCGTGATGATTCACCGCGCGCCGTTTGGTTCATTGGAGCGCTTTATTGCGATTTTGATTGAAAACACCGCTGGTAATTTCCCATTGTGGCTTTCGCCCGACCAAATTGCGGTATTGCCAATCTCAGAAAAATACATGGATTACGCCAATGACGTATTTCTTCAATTGCAGGAAGCCGACCTACGCGGGTACGTTGACCATCGTGACGAAAAAATTGGTCGTAAAATCCGCGATGCCGAAGTTCATAAATTGCCATACATGTTGATTGTGGGTGACAAAGAACAGGCCGAAGGAACCATCTCCGTACGTCGCAAGGGCCATCCTGATATGGGTTCCATGAAGTTGGAAGACTTTGTGACCTATTTCAAAACCGAAATCCAGAGCGGCATTGCCACGTTTGGCGCTTGATTTTGTGTTAAGTAGTACCTTGGTCGTAACAAACAATCCCGCGCTGTACAGTGCGGGATTGTTTGTTAAATGTACTTCTAAAAGGTTTTTTATCCCAAATTGAGTGTTTAGGAATAAGCTCACCGAATAGTTATTACCGTAAAAGTTTTACATTTGAAATTCTAATTTAACACGCACGTATGTCTATAACCATCGCTCCAATTCAGGAAGGACTCGCTGCTTTTTTAGCGACCAAAGAGTATTCAAAATATGTGGTCATTGCCGATGTCCACACCCGTAAACACTGTTATCCTCGCCTAAAAGCATATTTACCAAAACACCATCTTATCGTTGTTCCAGCGGGCGAACAACACAAAACCCTGACCACCTGTGAACAGATATGGGGTGAAATGACGCGCCTGGAACTAGACCGCCACGCGGTCGTTTTTAATCTCGGTGGCGGCGTAATCGGCGACATGGGCGGGTTTTGTGCGGCTACCTATAAACGTGGTATTGATTTTGTGCAGATTCCTACCACCCTGCTTTCTCAGGTAGATGCCAGTGTGGGGGGGAAGCTAGGAATAGACTTTCAGGGATTTAAAAACCACTTGGGCGTTTTTACCCAACCAAAAAATGTTTTAATCGACGCATCCTTTTTGCAAACCTTATCGTATATCGAACTAAGGTCTGGATTTGCCGAAATTGTTAAGCATTGTTTGATAGCCGATGCGAATAAATGGGAAGAAATTCGCAAAAAAGATTTTGAGGAACAGAATTGGCCCGACCTGATTGCGCATTCTGTCGAAATCAAGAAAAAAGTGGTGGCCGAAGATCCAACGGAAAAAGGCTTACGCAAGATTTTGAATTTTGGGCACACCATTGGGCACGCGGTAGAAACTTATTTCTTGGGTAAGCCCCCCAAAGAGCGCCTCCTGCACGGAGAAGCCATTGCGGCGGGTATGGTGATGGAAGCCTACTTGGCGTACCGAAAAAAAATGATTGATTTACAAACATTAGAACAGATTGAGGAGTTTATATTTTCGGTATACGGCAAAGTAGCGTTGCAAATGTCGGATGTGGCTACGGTGATTCAGTTGGCGCAGCAAGATAAAAAGAACAAAGGTGGGGAGTTGCGTTTTTCATTGTTGACTGGCGTGGGGAGTTGCGGGTTTGATATTAAGGTAACCCCAGGTGAAATTCAGCAGGCCATTGCGTATTACGTAGGATAATTTATAATTGCTAAGATTTACAATAAATAATTTGCTTTTGTAGAAAATTTCGTATTTTTATCCAAACAAAAATGGTATAACACCAAACTCTAACATCCATCATGAAGCTTGCTAAACTTTTACCTTTTGTGTGCGTCGTTGTGTGGGCGGCGGGTTGCAATACCAATCGTCGGATTTTTGTGGAGCACGATTATAGTTATGAAACTAACTTCAAAGCCTACAGCACTTACGCCTTTTTGGAATGTGAACGTGATACTGGTAACGTATGTACTGAAGTATACAATGCCATCCACCGACAAATGCAGGCACGCGGTTATCGTCTCAGCACAAGCAAGCCCACGCTTCTGGTAAACTACGGAATTTTCTACGACAACTTACGCTATCAAGGATACATGCAACCAGTTATCAAAAACTGGGTTGATACCGAAGATGACTCCTTTAAATACGAGCCGATTCGCTACTCATTAGACAAAGGTACGATAATCATTTCGCTGATTGACGCCGATACCGATCAGGTGGTTTGGAGAGGTTATGCTGCGGGTATATTCAAAAATCCCAACGCCGCCAACAGCTACTATCGAAATGTGGTTCGGTCAATTTTCGATCAATATCCGCTCTTTGCATCGGGCTACGACCCCCGTGGCGGTGGCCCTCAAGAAAGCGGAAGATAAGAATTACATCCCCATATTCATTTCAAAATAACAATTCCCTGCGTTGATTTATTAAAATTAACGCAGGGAATTGTTTATTGCCTTAGTCTAATTGAACAAATCTTCGATGCGTTCGAGCATCAGGATGGCTGATTGAGGGACGATGACGTATTTCTCGTCTCCATACATGACGTCAATGGCGTTGCGTTGTAGGTAAATGGCCACATCGCCTTCCTGCGCTTGAAGCGGCATGTATTTTACTTTTTCCTCGGTTTCTTTCCAAGGTTCATCTTCAGTAGGGGCGGGAATCGGAAAACCAGGCCCTACTTTGATGACATACCCAGTCTGTACTTGTTCTTTTTCGGTAACGGTAGGAGGAAGATACAAGCCCGTTGGGGTTTGGTCGACGGGATTTTTGGGTTTAATCAGAACGCGGTCGCCTACCACGATGAGGCGTTTAAGCTTATTGTCGGAGGTTACTTCTAACATGTTTTAAATGATTACTGATGATAAACCTTAGGGTTCGCCATCCTTTAACGCAAACTTTTGAAAAAAAGTTGAGAAATTAAATAATCACTTTGCGACGGAAGGGGGGCTGACTGAGTACGTAAGCCGCATTTTCATCACCGAGTTCAACAGCTTTGGACAAGTCTTTTTCGGCTTGCGAAAGCTGGTGCAATTTCAGACGGGCAAGGGCCCGCCAACGCAGTGCCTGTGGTTCTTCCCCGCGCGAAAACCAAACGGCTTTATCGAACGATAAAAAAGCGGTTTCGTATTCTAGCAATTGATAATGGGCCATTCCTTTTTGCAAATGCACTTCTGACAGCGTATTGTCAAAACTCAGGGCTTCGGCAAAATCGTAGAGGGCAGAGTAGATATTTTGTTCTTTGAGGTTACACTGACCACGGTAGGCGTAAGCAATGGCTGATTTGCGGTACTCCTTTATTTTTTGGTTAAAATAATCGTGTGCTTCGGTATATGCACCCTTATTGAATAATTCGATGCCTTCAGCTAAACGTTTTCGTTCTTTTTCGGCAGGCGTATCGTGGTCGGTAAGATAATACCGAAGTACGAGGTAAGGAATCAGTAAAAAAATCAGCAAAAACGTTTCCACAATGTTTGGGCGGTAATCGGTTATAGCCAAAGTTACAGTTCGATAACGTTTTGATTGGGAGTTTGGTTACAGGTTTCGACGAATTTTGTGAAACTAGGCAGATTTTGTGGTAATTTTGGGCATCGTACCTACGTAATAACATTTACCGATTTACTGTCCAAAAATCATGAGTACCACTTTATCAACATCAACTCGACAAACCGATTTTTATCAGCTGGATGATTTGCTGACCGAAGAGCACAAGATGGTTCGGGACGCGGTTCAGCAAATGATCAACCGCGATGTACGGCCTATCATCGAAGAGTATGCCCAAAGGGCGGAGTTTCCCACGCATTTGATTCAAAAATTTGCTGAAATCGGCGCCTTTGGCCCAACCCTCCCGATTGAATACGGCGGTGGCGGGCTTGATTATATTTCGTACGGTTTAATGACGCAAGAAATTGAACGCTGTGATTCGGGGATGCGCTCCACCGTGTCGGTGCAAAGTTCGCTCGTGATGTGGCCAATCTATGCTTATGGTTCAGAAGAACAGCGCCAAAAATACCTGCCCAAATTGGCCTCTGGTGCAATGGTAGGATGTTTTGGCCTGACCGAACCCAATCATGGCTCAAATCCAGGGGGAATGTTGACGTCCTTTAAAGAGGCAGGTGACCACGTAGTGCTGAATGGCTCAAAATTATGGATAACTAACTCGCCCGTGGCCGATATTGCGGTAGTATGGGCCAAAAATGAACAGGGACGGATTCGCGGGTTGATTGTGGAAAAAGGCATGGAGGGCTTTTCGGCACCCGAAATTCATAACAAATGGTCGCTGCGAGCGAGCGTTACGGGAGAACTGGTATTTGACAATGTGAAGGTACCCAAAGCAAATATTTTGCCCAATATCGAAGGCCTGCGCGGGCCACTCGGCTGTCTCGACAATGCCCGCTACGGCATTGCTTGGGGCGCAATTGGCGCGGCCATTGATTGCTATGAAACGGCATTGAAGTATTCGTTGGAACGTGAACAATTTGGCCGACCCATTGCAGGGTTTCAGCTACAACAGAAGAAATTGGCCGAAATGCTGACCGAAATCACCAAAGCGCAACTATTGACTTGGCGACTAGGAACCCTCAAAAACGACGGAAAAGCCACCACTGCCCAGATTTCAATGGCCAAACGCAACAATGTCGACATGGCACTGCACATTGCGCGCGAAGCACGTCAAATGCTCGGAGGAATGGGCATCACGGGCGACTACCCCATTATGCGCCACATGATGAACCTTGAGTCGGTTATTACCTACGAGGGTACCCACGACATACATTTGTTGATTCTAGGACACGAAATTACCGGGATTCAAGCCTTTAAATAAAGCACTAAAATAGATTTGAACATTAGTCATGATCGGCAATGTGTTGCCGTTTAATCCCACTTTATGCGTTGGAATAACAAGTATTTGCCCTTTCTAGGACTCATTGTGGTCTACATTATCGGAGCCGTAAAGATTGATATTATGGATATTGACGCGGCCCAATATGCCTCTATCGGCCGTGAAATGGCAGATAATGGTCAGTTTTTGGAAGTGCAATTTCGCGGCAAAGACTATTATCTGGACAAACCTCCTTTGCTTTTTTGGCTTTCGGCCCTTGTATTTAAAGTCATTGGCATCTCAAATTTTTCTTACCGGCTGATTCCGATTCTCTCCACGCTGTTGGGCATGTATGCCTTGTATCGCTTCTGTAAATTATACTATTCGGAGCGTACTGCTTACATTGCTGCGCTGGTGATGGGAAGCTGCCAGGCATTCTTTCTGATGAATCATGATGTAAGGTGCGATACCCTGCTCACCAACTGCGTCATGGTTTCTATTTGGCAAGTAGCTGAATACCTTAAAAATCGAAATTGGCAACACTTCGTGATTGGTTTTGTCTTTGCTGGTCTGGCAATGTTGGCCAAAGGGCCTATCAGTTTGATTGTGATTGGAGCCGCGTTTTTTGTTGATTTTGTGTTGAAACGACAATGGAAACAACTCTTTGATTGGCGTTGGTTGTTGGGTCTACCAGTTATCGGCTTGGTTTTGTTGCCCTATTGCGTCGGGCTTTATCGTCAGTACGGTTCTGATGGAATTTATTTCTATTTTTGGGAACAAAGTTTCGGACGGATTACGGGCGAGAGCGAATGGGACAACAGTCCTGGCCTTTTTTTTCAATCGCATAATTTTCTGTGGAGTTTTTTGCCGTGGGTTCTCGCATTTATACCTGGCCTTGTGACGAGGGTGCGGGACATCATCAAGCAAAGATTTTTTCTTCTAGTGGCCGACGAAGCGATTTCGGTAGGAGGTTTTATTCTACCGTTTATTGCGCTTTCTACGGCTCAATACCAATTGCCGCATTATACATTTGTGGTATTTCCGTTGGCGGCCGTCTTGACCGCCCGTTTTTTGGATAAACTCATTGAGCATCCCGAAACCTCGTCTTTTCGGTGGACTCGCCTCGGTTTAATCGTGACTTCGTGTGTGATGCTTATTGCCATCGTTGGGCTTTGTTTTTGGGCGTTTCCTTTGCAAAATATCCCTTTATTGATTGTGGCGATTTTGTTTGCGGTAATGATTGTACGTCTCTACAATGGTAAGCGGCCTGGGTTTTCTCAATTGATTTTTGCACCTTTTCTGACGGGCCTTGGCGTCAATCTGCTGATGAATGCGCATTTTTACCCCAGCTTAATGAAATATCAGGCGGGTTCGGTTATGGGGCAGAAAGTAGCAGAAGATTACTCCGCCAATATTTCAGACTTTTATATCTACGAACTAGCACCAGTGGATGAATACAATATTTTTTTTTTTTTTTTTTATTATTATACCCAACGTACTACGCCCGTTTTGCGCTCCCTCAACGAAGTAAAACTCCATCTTAAGCCCCAAAGAACCCTTATTTATACCGATGAGCAGGGATTGAAATCGCTAAATGCGGCAGGTCTTCGATTTAAGGAAGTGCATAAAGTCCAAAATTTCCACGTTACGGGGCTAACATTGCCCTTTTTGAATCCTGCCTTACGCGCCACCGAAACTCACCCTCGTTATTTGTTGATGGCCGATTGATGGATTATCGGTTTTGTCTTCATCTGTTTTGGCTGGATAATAGACTGTGAAAGTGTTTTTTATAAATATGACGAAAATGAAGCGTGTCAATTGTTTGAAATACAATGCATTATGTTGTTTTAA
>JAIXPV010000286.1 GCA_027486105.1 Runella sp.
ACATCAATAAACCCTGGACAAACAATCAGCCCTTTGGCATCCAATATTTTCGTAGCGGTGGCATTAGGCCATTGGCCGACGCGCACAATCTTGCCGTTTTTGATGGCTATGTCACCGTAAAACCAAGCGTTTCCAGTGCCGTCTACAATTTTGCCGCCGCGTATCAGTACATCATATTCCTGGGCAAAAGTTGTGGTTGTTGTGAAGAAAACACAGGCGATGAGTGTAAAGAAAGGCTTCATGAAGTGGTGGTAGTATTAGGTTAAACGAAGAACGTAAAAAATTAGCGCAAAACAAATGGGTTGGCCTTTCGACCAACCCATTTTTCAATCATATCATTGCAAACGTGTAGGGGCAGGCCTCGCATCTGACCTATTTTGCACGTCTGACCTATTCAACGCTTCCAGGCAAACGCGAGGCCTGCCCACTACGTACTTACAGGGTTTTAGAAACAATGCCCCCTTTGCGGCTATCTACCTCAACAGTCCATTTGTCGGCTTTGCCTTTGACAATCCAGCGTACTTTCACGGAGTTTCCTCCGCCGCCACCGAAACCGCCAAAACCGCCTCCTCCACCGCCACCACCGACGGTACCAGGAATGTTAGCTACTTCAATCGTTTGGGGATTGTATTTTTGTTCTTTCGTGATTCCCAAATCTTCATTTTCCACAATCATTCCTGCTAACACTTGCGCATTTTTGAGGGTGATATAATCAGGTCGCTCGATTTTGAATCGTAAATCATGCGCAGAGTGCGTCGGAATAGCGCGTTGGTTTTGTATTACCGCCGTTACTTCCGTCAGACCATTGGCCAAGGCTTTGGTTTTAATATCAATGATTTCCAACTTAGGCATGTGGTAGGCATGAAGCATGGTAAAGGCCATGTTACGGTGTCCTTCTTCTTCCAACAAAAAGCCTGGCGTATTACGAATGTAGTTGCGTTTGGTGCCTCCGATTTCAATATCGCCGTATTGCGGGTGTTTGATGGGTTTCCATTTGACGTAGCCGTCACCCAACAACAAGAATTTATCAAATTCTTCAAACTCACTGTTTTGGTTACGGTTTTCGGTAGAGTTTTTGTTGAACATCCGCCAAGACGTATTGATTTCGTTGGAGAACATAAACACACCGCGCCCCAGTCCAATCCAGTCAATTTCGCCACCGTACACGGTATAAAGGTCTTTCCACAGCACGTAGTATTTATATCCTGGAATCATTTTCTCACCCGTTTTTCCGATTACATCATACACGGCAATGTCTGACTGAGGCACATACATGGCATCTTCTTCTGCCCCTGGAGGACGCAAAAACATCCCGCCGAAGTTGTGGTAACTTTGGGCACCCGCAATATTGGGATGTGAGTAGAAGAATTTCTTCACGTTTTTTGTTTCGGGCAATGTTCCCGGATAAAAAAGCGCCCCACCCTGAATATAATCAGGCTGCCAGCCCCAACCCCAGTCGCGGTTGGGGTCATATGCGCCAGGATTATCTTCATTAACCCGTCCGTCACCGTCATTGTCAATCCCCTCAAAACCAAGCATTTCGTATTCTCCTTGCTCATCTGGTTTTGCCAAAATCATACGACCAGGAAAATCAGGGTCTATTTTATACCGCCCCGTTGGAGATTTGCGGCGCATGGTCACGATGTTACCATCACCATCCAAATCATCGTAAGAATCTTCATCCACCAAACCATCGCCATCGTCGTCGAGCGGCATCATTCCTGAGCGCGACGAGCTGGTGGTGTTTGCTTTATAGATAAAATTTTCGTGCGCATCGGGGTTAAGCGACGGCAATATGTAGAACGTACGACCTTTCAACATATCGGTCACAAAATCCATTTTCCCGAAACTTTCGGCCAAATACCAAGCAGTGTACATGGCAAACTGCGTTCCTTGCAACTCGTTGGCGTGGATGTTTCCATCAATCCAGAAAGCGGGTTTACTTTCAGGTTTTCCACTTTTAAAGTCCGTAACGGTAATGACGTACATTTCACGCCCCTGAAACGACTTACCGATGGATTCATATTTGACCAAATCGGGGTATGCTTTGGCCAATTCTTGCATCAGTTTGTTGAACCCAGCGTAGTCCATGTAATAATTCCAAGCCCATTTAACTTTAGGGTTGGCGGGGGTTCCAATCGCCCGCATACCGTTCAGGTCGGGGTCGGTAGATTGCGCCAGAGCCCCCTGCCCCAAAGGGGAGCATAAAACAAGGGCTAAAGCAAATCTTTTTAGTATATTTTTCATTTTTTAATTTGTCTTAAATATGGTCATCAATGGTGATTTTTATTCTCCTTCCAAATGGCCCTTTTGCAAAATACATGAGGTTAGGAGTTTCTTTCTTCCCCCATTGGGGGCTTAGGGGGCTAACGTAACGCTCGCTGATTTTACCCCTGCCGTTGGGCATCCTGCTTCAATGGTCAATTTACCAGTTCCCGATACCAACCACGTATATTCTTCCGACTCATCAGAAGCAAGGGCCGCGCGCAGATTCAGGCGTTTACCCGACACGATGGCCTGTCCAGCCCCCAATTTTAGTTCGGTTTTTACTTTCTGAACAAAGCGGACACGGTCGCCGATTTCGGCATAGGTTGGCATCAATCCTTTATTGATAACGGTCGCCGTAATGCGCGTCAGGCCATTGCCCAAAGATTCTGTCTTTACATTTACCAATTGAATTTCGGGCATCTGCGCACCCAATCCCGTCAGGAATTTCACATGCTTATCGGCCGCAGCGGCCAAATAAGAAACAGGTGGGTTCAATTTAGAAAAAGGAACAATCCCGCCTACTTCCACTTTTTGGCCGGGGAAATCAGGGTGTTGAATGGCCTTCCAGTCAACGTACACACCCGTCAATTTTTCTTTGTCTGCCCACTTCAGAAAACGGGCATCGTCTTCACCTGCATTGGCCGTGCTTGTTGCGGCGGCAGCGGCACCACCGCCCATACGTCCACCACCGCCCGCGGGGCCGCCTGTGGTAGCAGGAGCAGAAGGTGTTGCCGGGGCCGTTGCGGCGGCTCTTCTGGTCGTATCTTTGGGGGCTTCTACTTTGGGAGTCCACCAGCCTGGGGTTGTAAAGCTATAACGACCTGCGTGGTAATAGGCCGTTTGGGAGAAATTTCCGCGTGTTTGGGGCATGGCCGGGGCGTCTTTCAAAGCCGTACGTCCATTGTATAATTTTGACACCTGCTCCATCGCTTTGGCATCTTTTGCAAGTGGTCCAGTCAAAATCCGACGATCCACTTTTGCCGGGTCAAAACGCGGAGCTTCGCTTAGGTTGTTGTTGGGGCCAAAGGTAAGAACCGCAAAAATATTGGGGGCACGATACAGGAAATCCAGTAAAGCGCGTACTTCTGGCTCCGAAGCAGCGTGTTCGCCCGAACCAGTTGTAAATATCTGATAATCAAAGGTGAAGTTCTTCTCTGGGTTTACTCCACCAGCACCATCCTCATTGTATACTCCATCTTTATCGTTATCGATGCCTTCCGTATAAACCAAATATTTACCGCTTTCGCCCTTGGAAGGATCAGCTTTGACCAGAATACGTGGGTCTTCTTTGCTCGCTACGTAGGTTCCAGCCGCATCTTCTACCCGAATCCACGACACGACGCCATCGCCGTTGAGGTCCTCAAACGGGTCTTCATCTACGCGGCCATCGCGGTCGTCGTCTGTTTTGGAGTCATTTGTTGTACGCTCGTACTTGAGCTTAGCCGAAAACTGCTCCTGCGCATCGGGGTTCATGCTAGGCAGGAAATAGAAGGTTTTGGTTTCCAACAGCTTAGCCACGCTGTCAGCATTGGCCGCACCGAGCATTTTTTCGGCAGTTTGGATAGCCAATTCGCTACCTGCCAAGTGAGTACCGTCTAGCCCAGCAACAAGGAGAATGGCTGGTTTTTTGGTTGCATCCCCTTTACCTAAGGTAAGAAGCCAAAGGTCGCGACCACCGGCGCTTTTACCGATAGAACTCACCGAAGCCAATGCGTTGAACTTTGTCGAGAGGTTTTTAAGTCTGCCGGAGAGTTGTGCATGGCTATTGTACGTCGTTTGCGCTTCCAAAGTCTGCGCAACACACGCCAATGCCATTACTCCTCCAAAGAGTAATTGACGAATCATAAAGTTTGGTTTTTAGTGTTTAGTCTGGTTTAGGAAAACAGGCGTTCAAAGTCAAAGTGAGTCATCTCTATGCTTTTTATCTTTCCCCTAACACCATTGACAAGGCAAGTTAACTAAGAAATTTTATACCCAATAGTTTGTTGTACTTTTGAGCGATAAAAACCGAAATTTCAGAGAGGTAACTTATAGTTTTGCGAACAATGTCCTTTTTTAAACTCAATTCCGTTTCAAAAATATACCAACAACAATGGGTTGTCAAAGAAGTCAGCTTTGCGCTTTCTGAAGGCGAAATCTTTGGTTTACTGGGCGAAAGCGGCTCTGGCAAAAGTACCTTACTCCGCATTGCGGCTGGCTTATTGGACCCCGACGCAGGAGACGTTTGGCTTCTGGGACAAAAATTGCGCCTTGCCAGCGACCAGCTCATTCCGGGCCATCCTGACATCAAAATTGTTCATCAAGACTATAACCTTTCGGCGCCGTTGACGGTCCGAGATAACATAAATTATGCATTGCGGTATTACGAAAAAGCCTACCGCGACGAACGAGTCGACGAACTACTCCAGCTTTGTCAGCTGGAATCCGTGGCCGAACATCCCGCCAAATCGCTTTCGGGCGGCGAAAAACAGCGCACTGCCATTGCCCGGGCTTTGGCCGAAGAAGCCAAAGTTTTGTTGTTGGATGAGCCTTTTGCGCATTTGGACTTACCCAACCGCCGCCGCCTCACCGAAACCATTCGGGAATTGGCCGAACAAACGGGCATTGCCTGCATTTTTGTCACGCACGACGCCAACGATGCCCTCAGCCTCTCCACGCGAATGGGTATTTTACACCACGGGAGTTTGATTCAGCTCGGTACACCAGAAGTTATTTATCATTCTCCGGCCGATGCCTATGTGGCCGAACTGACGGGAGAAATAAATCTGTTGGAGGCTGATTTTTTCAAAAACGATGTCCATTACCGCCTTCCCGATAGCCGCATCGCCGTTCGGCCCGAAAACCTATCCCTCTCCCTTTCGCCCAGCATCTATGGAGTAGAAAGTGTGGTGAAACGGGTAGTGTTTGAAGGTAGTCACTACAAAATATATCTTCAAGTGGGGCAACAGTTGCTCAAAGTCTATCATCATGAAGGGGTGCCTTTAGGTAAATCGGTCTTTGTTGATTTGCGCTGATATGCACGGGCATGCCCCTACAATTACGTGTTATCAATTAGGGAAAATAATTCCCCAACAATACACTTTTCATGATTGGCCTGAGAATTTTAGAATTACACATTGATTCTAAAATTCCTACTAACGTCATGAAATTTCCTAAAAATATTCCTGAGCAATCCCAAAAAGAACAACCCGGTTTGGAACATGAAATGCACCGGCCCGAGCCGATCACCATTCGTTCCAATTACAAAGGGGCCGAAAAGCTGAAAAATAAAGTTGCACTCATTACCGGCGGCGACAGCGGCATCGGGCGGGCAGTGGCAGTGCACTTTGCCCGTGAAGGTGCCAATGTAGCGATCGTGTGTACCGAACGGGAACGGATCGATGCCGAGGATACCCGAAAAATGGTGGAAGAAGAAGGCCAGGAATGCCTAACCCTCATCGGCGATCTGAAAGATCCTACCTTTTGCAAGCTCATTGTCGACTTAACCATTCGGGAATTTAAGCAACTGGACATCGTGGTCAACAACGCCGGGATCCACTACGAAACCAAAGAGTTGGCCGATATTTCGGAGGAACAGTTGACCGAAACTTTTGAAGTCAATGTATTCTCCTTCTTTCTCGTCACTCAGGCTGCTCTCAAATATCTGAAAGAAGGCGCATCGATCATCAATACCGCCTCCATCGTGGCCTATCGCGGCAGTGAGTCATTGATGGACTATGCCGCCACCAAGGGCGCAATCGTGGCGTTTACCCGTTCACTATCAAGCAATTTGGCGAGCAAAGGTATTCGCGTAAACGGTGTTGCCCCTGGACCGATCTGGACACCCCTTATTGTATCGGGCCGCAGTCCCGCAAAAGTAAAGGGGTTCGGAAAAGATACCCCGATGGAGCGTCCCGGTCAGCCGGCTGAATTAGGTCCAGCCTACGTTTTTCTGGCGTGTGAAGACTCTTCGTACATTACCGGACAAGTGATTCACGTAAACGGCGGCACTATTATTAATACGTAGTTAAACAACCCTCATCATGGCTACGACCCAACCTATTTCATTGCCTGTTCGACATTCGAAAAAGCATTTTGAAAAAATCAACAAAAACCATCAGGCGTCCGCAAAATCCGTAGGGTTACTGTACGTTTCTGACGCTTCACCCGGCTTTACACGTAAGCGTTCGGGTAAATCTTTCTGCTATTACGGCCCGGAAGCCACTCTTTGTAAAGACAAAGATGCACTCAGACGCATCAAAGCGCTGGGCATTCCCCCGGCTTGGACCAACGTATGGATCTGTGCAGATGAAAAGGGACATTTACAGGCAACGGGTATTGATGCCAAAGGACGTAAACAGTACCGCTATCACCGCGATTGGAGTCAGGTACGCAGCACGACCAAATACCACCGGATCGAGCGATTTGCCCATCAATTGCCGATCTTGAGAGAACGTCTGGAAAACGACTTGGCGGCTACCAAACTTACTTTTCATAAAGTTGTGGCGCTGGCTGTTCGTATCATTGAGCTTACGGGCATTCGTGTAGGCAATGAAGCCTACAAACGTATGTACGGCAGCTTTGGACTGACGACATTGGAAGATGATAATATTGAGGCAAATACCTCCAAAGTAACGTTTTCGTTCAAGGGAAAGAAAGGCATTTATCATCGTATTCCCATTCAAAACAGTCGGTTGGCCCGATTGGTCCAACGCTGCAAGGATATTCCCGGCAAGGAGCTTTTCCAGTATTATGACGAAGACAAAAATCCGCACTGTATCACCTCCACCGATATCAACACCTACCTGCACGAAACCGTAGGCGACGGGTTTACGGCCAAAGATTTCCGGACCTGGATCGGGTCACTGACTGCTTTCTGCGAATTTAAAAAATCGGGTGATTTCGAAACCCAAACCGAAGCCAAACACAACATCAAACAATGCCTCGAAGCCGTGGCCAAACGATTGGGAAACACGGTGGCCATTTGCAAAAAATACTACGTGCATCCAGCCCTTATTCAGGCCTATGAAGAGCACAAATTGTTTAGCTACATAGAAGATGTGGAAGTTTGTGCCGAAAATCCGTTGGGCACGGTGACCCTTTCACCCATTGAACAGCAATTGTGTAAATTGTTGAAAGACTATAATTAAGCATTGTCTCTCGGCCATGGGGAAATAGATTTGGGGAGCTTTAGAAATATGCGTAATTTTCAGCATTACCTAAACAACTCTTCATCATGCGATTTTTACCCCTTTTAACCCTCTGGATTGGCTGTTGGAGCAGTGGACTGCAAGCTGCCGCCCAAGGCACGCGACTACTGCGCCAACCCACCGTCAGCGACCGCGCCATTGTCTTTGTGTATGCCGATGACCTTTGGAGGGTAGACCGTGACGGAGGCAATGCGACCCGCCTCACCACCCACGAAGGCACCGAATCTCTTCCTCATTTTTCGCCCGACGGTAACCTAATTGCGTTTTCGGCGCAGTATGCTGGCAATACCGACGTATACGTCATCCCCGCTTCAGGCGGTGAGCCCAAACGCCTCACGTGGCATCCCGGCGAAGACGCCGTGCAGGGCTGGACGCCCGACGGCCAGAGTGTCGTTTTTCGTTCGGGGCGCAGTGGCTATCCAACCGCCATCGCTAAATTTTTTAAAGTGAATGTCAAAGGTGGATTTCAAGAAGATCTGCCCATTCCGCAAGCCCATGCAGGAGAGATTTCGCCCGATGGTCAAATGGCGGCCTACCAAACTATCGGCTTTTGGGACCCCGAATGGCGTAATTATCGCGGCGGACAGGCCCAACCCATTTGGATTGTGGACTTAAAAACCCTTACGCTCAAAACTACTCCCCAAACCGACCGCGAGCGCCATACCGACCCCGTTTGGTACAAAGACGTGGTCTATTTTCTCTCTGAGCGCGATTATGCCAACAACATCTGGTCGTTCAACCCCAAAACCAATGAGCTGAAGCAGGTCACCTTTCACAAAGATTTTGACATAAAAAGCTTGGACGCCTCCAATGACCGTATTGTGTATGAACAGGGGGGCTACCTCCATCTGCTCGACCCCCAAACGGGGCAAGCAAAGCAACTGATAATCAACGTACAGGGTGATTTTACGTGGGCATTGCCGCGTTGGCAAGATGTGCGCCCATCGGCCCTGTTGAATGCGTCTCTTTCTCCCACGGGCAAAAGGGCATTGTTTGAATACAGAGGCGATATTTTTACGGTGCCCAAAGAAAACGGCGATTGGCGCAACATCAGCCACAGTTCAGGCGTGGCCGATCGCTCGCCCGTATGGTCGCCCAATGGTCAGAAGATTGCTTGGTTTTCAGACGCCAGCGGTGAATATCAGTTGATGATTTCGGACCAAGAAGGACTCGAAAAACCGCGCGCGATAGCCTTGCCTAATCCTACGTTTTACTTTAAACCCCAATGGTCGCCCGACAGCAAATACATTTCTTATACCGATACAGATTATAATTTATGGATTATTGACGTTGACGGTGGGCAACCCAAAAAGATTGATACCGAGCGCTTTGCTCACCCAAATCGCAGTCTGAATCCCGTTTGGTCGCCAGATAGTAAATGGATTGCCTATGCCCGTATTTTGGACAATCAGCACAAAGCCATCAAAGTATACAACCTCGAAACGGGGCTAACCCACCAATTGACCGACGGCATGTCAGACGCCATTTCGCCCGTGTGGGATGCCAGCGGTAAGTATTTGTATTTTTTAGCAAGTACTAATTTTGCGCTAAACACAGGCTGGCTTGATATGAGTTCGTACCAAATGCCCGTTACCCGTGGCGTCTATATGATTGTTTTGGCCAAAGGTGAGCCATCTCCTTTTCTGCCCAAAAGTGACGAAGAAACGGTAGAAAAAACCGAAAAGAAAGAAGAGCCCCCCACCGACGACAAGTCCAAGAAAACAGACAAAAAAAGCAAAGAAGCGCCAAAAAAAGACGAAAAACCAGAACCTAAAAAGGGAATTGTGGTAAAAATAGATTTGGAAGGTCTGGACCAGCGCATTCTGGCACTGCCCAAAGTAGCGGTAAAAAATTATGACCAGATCATTGAAGGCCCAGAAGGCTCTCTGTTTTTTACCGAAAACATCCTCGACCAGCCTGGCTTTATTCTTCATAAATATACACTCAAAGACCAGAAAAACGAGGACTTCTTGAAAGGTATACAATATGCCGTTACGGCCCACGACCGCAAAAATCTGCTGTACCGTACCGAAGGTTCATGGGGTATTGTGGGCACCGCCAATCCACCTAAACCAGGCGACGGAAAGCTGAACATGGCAGGCATGAAACTTCAGATTGACCCCAAAGCCGAATATAAGCAAATCTTCCGCGAAGGCTGGCGCTATCAGCGGGACTTTCTGTACGTAAACAACACGCACGGCGCTCCTTGGAACGATGTGTATCAATGGTATTCCCCTTGGATTGACCACGTTCGCCACCGCACCGACCTCAATTATGTGGTCGATATTTTGGGCGGAGAAATTGCCGTAGGGCACTCTTACACCTCAGGTGGCGATTTTCCAACCTTAGACAACAACAATCCTGCGGGACTCCTTGGCGCAGATTTCCGCATTGAAAACGGGCTATATCGCATCAAAACCATTTTTACGGGCGAAAACTGGAACCCTGAATTACGCGCTCCACTCTCTGGCCCAGGCATCGACGTCAAAGAAGGAGATTATCTGTTGGAAATCAACGGCGTACCCCTTACGGCAGAAATGGATATTTATGGTTTATTGGAAGGAACGGCCAACCGCCAAATCAAAATTCGTGTAGGGGCTACTGCCGACTTAAAAACCGCTAAACTGATTACGGTCGTACCCATTGCCAACGAAGCCCAGCTCCGCACTCGCGCGTGGGTAGAAGGCAATCGTCCCAAGGTATCCGAACTTTCCAATGGCTAATTGGCCTACGTATGGATTCCCAATACGGGCAATGGTGGTTATGAGTATTTCAACCGTTATTATTTTGCACAGCAGGACAAAAAAGGGGCAGTGATTGATGAGCGCAACAACGGCGGCGGTTCGGCGGCCGACTATATCGTGGACGTATTGGCCCGAAAATTACAGGGCTATTTCAACAGCCGCGCCAATGACCACAAGCCCTTTACCACACCGATGGCGGGGCTTTGGGGCCCTAAAGTAATGATTATCAATGAGCGCGCTGGCTCAGGGGGTGATTTGATGCCGTTCTTGTTCCGCCAAGCCAAAGTCGGGCCGTTGGTAGGCACCCGCACGTGGGGAGGGTTGGTCGGCACGTGGGACACCCCGCCCTTTATCGACGGTGGTCGCATGGTAGCGCCACGCGGTGGTTTTTATGACATTGACGGAAAATGGTCGGTAGAAGGTGAAGGCATTACCCCAGATGTGGAGGTTCTCCAAGACCCTGCCAAAGTAGCCAACGGCGGAGACCCACAACTGGAAAAATCGGTGCAGGTGGCTTTGGAACTCCTGAAAACCCAAGGCGTAACGCTCAAACCTGAGCCACCCGCCCCTATTCGATATAAAAGACCGCAGAAGTAAGTGATATGCCGAATAACGTCGGCGAGGACTGGGCGTCCGCCGTTTAAAACCTCGCCGACGTTGAATTTATGAAGACATCTTATTCACCAAATCACGCACAATTTCCTGAAAATAGGCACCGTTGTAAGGACCAAACCAGTTCATGGTGAGGGTTTCGTAGGTATCTCTTCCGTAGTATTTATCGGGGGTAACATAGCCGATATACCCTCCGTTGAAGCTCGTAACCATCAATTTCAATCCTTTCTTTTCGGCATAAGCACTCATTTCGGCCACCAATTCTCCCGAAAAATCACAGGGAAAACCCACCATCAAAACATTACCAATGCGCATTGCCTTGACATAATTGGGGTAATCGCCAAAGGCCCAATGAAACACCCACGGCCTCATGCTCAAACCCGTGGTAACTCTCGGAACGGGCTGGCGAAGAGGCAACGGCAACGTTACCATTTGAAAGACTGGATTTTGGAAAGGCTGAATTTGAGCAAGTTGTTTTTGTACATCCGTCTCCAGGCTGTCGGCTTCAGTTCTCACTTTGACAAAATCAGAATCAGATTCTATCCCAATTTTAGGCCCCATGCTCCCCACCGCCCCCGACATAAACAGGGCAAAATTAGCTTCTCCTTTTTCCAACGAATCTACCAACACCCCTGGGTAGTCGCGCGATAGCACAATGTTGTCAGAACTGATAATTGTTGAATGGGCCGCGTAGGAGCACAGCAAGGCTTTTTGGCCGTCGTTTCTTACAAACTGCATCGTACGCACAAACGGGTCAATAGTCCCTTCATCAAACGCCCGATTTCTAACACGAGCGGTATCAGCCAATTGATTGTACGCCACTGTTGCAGGTTGGAGGTCTTTTTGCGCCAAAGCCACTGCTTTAACCACCGCATCGGCAATCCACGTTACATTTGCTTCGTTAAATTCGCCTCCAAACAACTTTCCGACAATTCCCTCACTCCAACCACCCATGCTGTTGTGCGAGTGCGTTGCGCCAAAATAAACCTGCTCAAACGGAATTCCCGTGGCTTTGAGTTTCTCTTTAAGTTGCTCAGTAACGGCCGGCGGAATAATCAATAAATCAGCGGCAACGATGGCGGCTTTGGTGTCGCCATCTTCAATGACCACCGCCCGAACATAAATAGAATCATGCACGGAGGTATACCCCCCCCCCCGCCTTACGCCATATCCGGCGGTCGGTGTAGGTGATTTGGGCGTAAAATTTACTTTTGCCCAACCCACTTTCAGTTGATTAACGCCCAACGACTGCTTTCTAACTGGCAGCTCCTTCATTTGGGTCTTCCATTGTTGATAATAGGGCATTTTTTGGTAGGGAGTATCGTCGATGGTAGTCAACATACACACCAATACAACCGCAATCAGCGCGACCAAACCGCCGATAATTTTGAGAAAGATTTTGAAAAAACGCATTTTAGAAGGAGCAGAAGTTTGATTTATGAGGCACAAACTAAGAGAGAAATAACGATTGTACATAAAAAGGCGCAAAGAAATATAATCTCTTTGCGCCCCAGTGATTTTCACAGGATTTTGTTTACTCCATCAAAAACGCCAACATAGATTTAGGACCGTGCGCTCCTAAGACCAAAGATTGCTCAATGTCAGCGGTTTTGGAAGGGCCCGCAATGAAGGCCCCAAACCCATAACGCCCTCCACCAATACGGACGTAAGCATCATGCATCTTGGGTACGAGTTCTGATTTTTGAATCACTAAAGCGAGCGTTTCGGCAATAAAAGGCGTTACGCGCTGGCCCATTTCGGTCTCCGTGACCCAAATAGAGCCATTTTCGGCCACGCCAAATTGGCCTTTCAAAATAGCTAAGCCCACGTCTTCCAAGGAATGGGGGTCTGATTTTACCCAACTTTCTTGCGCTACATCGGCCAACGGGTCAATGTTGGTCACCATGCGACGCCCACCAAAATGCGTTTGAATATAGGCCCTGATTTCTTCCCAATCTTTGACAAACACCACCTCGCCACCAATTGCGGTCAGAACGGTCTTAAACTGTTCTACCAAATTCGCGTAGGGGTTACCAAAATTTTGAATTTTGGGCAACGGCGTCAAAGCGGGTTTGTTTGTGGCTACGGCAGCCAGTATTTTTTCACGACTCATTTTAATATATTTTTGTCATGCTAGAAGCATCTAAAAGCAATTGAAGCAGCAGATAAATTTGGGTCAATATTTGGCTCTCTCTAACTCTACACAAAGGTCAGACGATAGTCAGACCGTAGAGCAGATAATTTATGATACCATTAGGTCCTTGCAGGACGACAAATTAGCCCCTATTTTTCTTGTACCATTCTCCAAACGATTCTTTCGGTGGCTCGGGCATTTCGCGTTGTTTGAACCAAGGATTAAAAGAATTATTTACCACAAACGGGGCATTAGCCATGGCAAATCGACCGATTTTTCCCGACAAATGATACACAGTTGGATTGGACAACACTGCCGACATCACTTTCATGCTCAGCGTTTTAGCGGTGGGAGAATGCCCGCTTTTGGTCAGCACTTGGCGCCATTCATACAACTGCTCGTGGATGTTAATTTTGACAGGACACACATTCGAGCAACTGCCACAAAGGGTACTGGCAAAGGGCAAATCTGCATTTTTGGTCATGTCCAAATTAGGGGCTAGAATCGCCCCAATGGGCCCCGCCACGGCATTATGATAGCTGTGCCCGCCACTACGACGATACACGGGGCAGGTATTCATACACGCCCCACAACGAATACATTTGAGCGAATTGCGAAACTGCTCGCGTCCTAGCTGCACCGTACGGCCGTTGTCTACCAACACAATGTGCATTTGCTGCCCGTCACGTGGTTTACCAAAATGACTCGAATAAGTCGTAATGGGCTGCCCAGTAGCCGAGCGCGTCAGTAGGCGCAGAAAAACGCCCAAATGCTCGCGTTTGGGAATGATTTTTTCGATGCCCATACACGCAATGTGTACATCTGCAAGGTGCGCCCCCATGTCGGCATTGCCTTCGTTGGTACAGACCACAAACTCACCCGTTTCGGCCACGGCAAAGTTCACGCCAGTAATGGCTACTCGACGCGTCAAAAACTTTTCGCGGAGGTTTGCACGGGCCGCGTGTGTCAATAAAACAGGGTCTGCACAGCCTTCGGGCGTTCCTAAATGTTTATGAAATAAAACGCCAATTTCTTCTTTTTTCCAGTG
>JAIXPV010000348.1 GCA_027486105.1 Runella sp.
ACTCTAAAAAACAATCAAATTTATGAACACACTCCCACAAATCCAACCTCACCACGGGGTAAACGTGGTATCAGCCCGTGAACTTCACAAAGTACTGGAAGTCAAAAGAGACTTTACCAGTTGGTGTAAACAGATGTTTGAGTTTGGTTTTGCTAACAATCAGGATTATTGGCTCACCAAAATTGGTGAGCGAAAAGCCCACAACAAAACCGATTACCTACTCACACTCGACACGGCCAAAGAGATAGCCATGCTCCAACGCACTCCCGTAGGCAAACAGGTACGGAACTACTTCATTGAGAAGGAAAAAGGGTTTAACCAATTGGCGCAAGTAATCGCCAACAATCAGCAAAAAGCCCTTGAAAGCCAGAAAGAAAGCTTTGGTTTATTGAAGGAACTTCAACAGCTAAAGGCTCAAAACGCTCAGGTATTTAAGCGAATGAACCAAATCAAAAAACGGCTCAAAGCCAATCAAACCGACACTTTCAAATCATTAGGCTTATTCCAAAACCATGACTAGTCCAACAACAAAAAGCCCTTGCAGTGTAGCGACTGCAAGGGCCTTGAATTTTTCTCATGTTTCACACTCAAACCGCTAAGTATCATGCAAAAACACGTCACAAATGTAGTTGAATTTCTCAACAATCACTACACAATCAAGGAGCGTAGTCAACTGCTCACCCGTACCCGTTGTAAATTCTCTGGCCGATTCAAAGTACGGCATAAGAAGGGAGCCCAAAAAAATGACCCTCGCTTTATCTACCTACGATTACGCGTAGCTGGAGGTAGTGCCCCTGATTTTTCCACCGGTGTTAGTTGTCTACTTGAAGAATGGGACCAAAAAGCCCAAAAAATTAGAGGTTATTCCGATAAGGTAGCCGAAAAGAATAGGCAATTGAGCCAAATACTGGAGGATATACACACGATGTTTAATGACCTACGTCAAAAGGGAGTCAATGTTACCGCTCAAATGCTCAAAGACTTCTACCGAAGCAAAAACAATGTTCAAGACAAGTCTTTAGTAAGCTATTTCAAAATGTTCATGTCATGGCATGAAAGTAGCATTTGTAAAGAAACCTTTAGGAGTTGGCGCGTACACCTCAGTGTTTTAACTGATTATTTGATTGAAACAAGGCAATTGAATGTAGGCATAGAAGCCATCAATGGGAAATGGGCACTTCATTATTTTCAGCACCTAACCCAAGTTCGTAAGTTACACACCGATTACGCCGCTCGAAAAGTATTTGCCGTCTCCAAAGTTCTTGATTATGCCATTCTTCAAGATGATTTGGATTTTAACCCTTTAAAGGCGTTGAAGCTACCCAAAGCGAAGCCCAAACCCATCAAATACCTGAATGAGGCCGAAATTGAAAAGCTTCAAAATTGCCCCTTCTATAATGCCCGTCTATCGAACGTTGTTGATTGCTTCCTTTTCCAATGCTTTACAGGAATGGCATATCACGAACTCGTAAAATTCAATGTAAATGAGCATCTAAAAACAGACACCGAAGGTCAGGAATGGATTAAGATACGACGGGGCAAAACCAACACTTTAAGCCTCATACCATTGCTGCCACAGGCCAAAGATATTCTAAACAAATACGAGTCACGATTACCAATCATAAGTAATCAGAAAATGAATGCCTTCATTAAAGAAGCCGCGCAAATGGCTGGTTTAAACCATTTTGAAGAAATAGGAACACACGTAGCCCGTAAAACTTGCGGCACTTTCCTACTAAATCGGGGAATACCCATTGAAGCCGTAAGCCGGGTATTGGGGCACACTTCCGTCAAAGTCACCCAAACTTTTTATGCTGAACTTCTTACCAGTACCATCAAACAAAACTTTAAAAATTCAGGATTGATATGAGCCTAAACGACACTACCCCCAACCCAACCCGCACGGCCAATCGTGCGGGTATTATTACTGTCAGATTCTTTCTTTCCACCCCCAAACGCCCCGAATCATCCATTCAGTGCGAAATAAGTGTTTATGCCGACCGTGGAGGCCGTTTTAGGGTTGAAAGTTCCGTAACGACGGTTAATTGGTCACAGGAACTACAAAAAATGCTCGATGATTCACCCGAATCAAAGCTGGTCAACGAACGCTTACGGTTTATAAAACTAGCTATTCAACAGGCCGCTTTACGCCTACAGATTGACGGTAAAAAACTGACGGCAAAAGCGGTAAAAGTAGCGTATCTGGAGCAATACGGCTTTAAGAAGCCTGAAACGGCCATAGAGTCAGAGAAACCCAAAAGGCTCACTTATCAAGAGTGTTTTACACGATTCTATGACAAGAAGTCAACCAACAAAAGAAAGCCTGTGAGCGAACTTACCAAACAAAGCTATTGGAGGTACAAAAAGAATCTGGAGAAGTATTTAGCCGACCAAAATGTAAAACGTTTGTACACCGACGTAATAAGCCACGATTGGGCCGAAAAATATCTGGAATGGCTGAACGAACGCTTTGCAAATGACTACGCCAACAACAACGTACAATTAATCAAAAGTGTCTTGCAGTTTGCCGAAAATACGGGCCTCATTGAACACAACCCCTTAAAAGGGTTCAAACTCTATGACATTGACGAATACGACACTACCCATTTGACGATGGTCGAGGTAAACCACCTTGCCACTTTTGACTTTAGAGCCTTGCCGATTCACCCAAAAACCGCCCAAAGTTTACGGGAAGAAACCGACTGTTTTATCATTTCGTGCTTTACTGCCCAGCATCACGCGGATTTAAAGAAGCTTAGTTTAGAATTGTACACCCATCCCCAAGACGGTAGAATTTGGATTAGGGATAACCGAACCAAGACGGGTACACCTTACACTTTGCCCATACATCCCGTAGCGTTGGCAGTCATTGAAAAGTACGGAGGCATTGACCGACTACCCGTCAAATCAAACGTAAAGCGTAACAAATTGCTCAAAGAAATAGCGGCCTTTTGCGGTATCTCCAAACACCTGACAACCAAAACAGGCCGTAAAACCTTTGCCAACTATGCGCTTAATACCCTGCGGATGCGTGAAGA
>JAIXPV010000094.1 GCA_027486105.1 Runella sp.
AGGTCGTGGGTCATGGGGCGGTTGGGCTGAATTTTTTCAATCTCAATCGCAATGGCCTGCGCTTCAAACATCCCAATGATGATGGGTAAGCGGCGATTACCGTACTCTTCGCCAAGCACTAGGGCAAACGAACCTGCTTGTGACTGACTCGGTGAGAGCCCCAAAATTTCCAATTTTATTTTTTCCACTACTTTGTTAAGTTATCTTTTATTGGTTGCCTGTGGTTTCTCATCCTATAAAATGAAGGGGACAAACAACGACTCTTCTTTCAAAGAGGATGCAAAAATAATAAACCTGCGGTGAAAATGGAAAGTTTTTCCGTTCTCCGCAGGTTTATTAACGTTTGAAAGTACTTCTGGTGTTCCCGTAGCTAAAACTTTGTTATAAATTGGCAATATAACCCCTTATTTAGCTTCCTTTACGGCTTTTGTCAATCGTGGTAAAATGTCAAAAACATCTCCTACAATGCCATAATCAGCCGCTTTGAAGAACGGCGCTTCGGGGTCTTTGTTGATGGCTACAATAACTTTGGACGAGTTTACCCCCGCCAAATGCTGAATAGCGCCCGAAATACCGCAGGCGATGTAGAGATTGGGCGCCACTTTGATGCCTGTTTGTCCGATGTGCTCATGGTGAGGGCGCCAATCGAGGTCAGAAACAGGCTTAGAACAACCCGTTGCGGCTCCCAGTGCACTTGCTAAATCTAACAAAGGCTGCCAGTTGTCGGGGCCCTTCATGCCGCGCCCACCCGACACAATAATGTCGGCTTCGGTCAACGATAATTCGCCAGTGGCTTTCTCTTGCCCTGTTACTTTGGCCACAAAATCACCATTATTGAGGGCAGGTGTGAAGGTTTCTACCGAAGCATTTCCCGTTCCTTCTACGGCTTCGATGGCATTTTTCTTGATTCCTAAAATCTTAACGGCCCCTTTGACGTCTACGGTGGCAAAAGCCTTGCCTGTATAGATGCTACGGGTGACTTTGATGCCATTTGATACATCAGGCAATTCGGTCACGCCCGAAACAATGCTTGCGCCTAATTTGGCGGCGGCGCGGGCACCCATGGCGTCGCAAAGCCCTGATTTGGGTAAAACAACCACTTCGGCGTTTTCATTTTTTACGGCCGCGGCCAGCACTGAGGCGTAGGCCATGGCGTTTTCATTGGCCAGTTCGGCGGCATTGGCGTGTAATACTTTGGTGGCACCGTATGTACCCGCTTTGGCTAATTCGGCAGCATCGGCCGTGCCAATAGCCAAGGCGGTTGCGGTAGTTCCCGTTGCTTTTGCAACTGCTGCTCCGTATGCCACGGCTTCGAGAGATGTTTTTTTGATGCTTCCGTTATCTAATTCAACAAATATTAGGACCATTTCTTTTTACATTTAGCAGTGAAGGTTTTTACATTTAACAGTAATCAATTGACAATTAACATTGGGGTTGGTGCGGCTTTTACCCTTTCTCATACCTCCTGTTAATTGTTGAATGCTCAATGATTACAGCACTTTTGCCTCCGTTTTTAGGAGTGAAATAAGTGTTTCTGCCTGGTCGGCAGGGATCATCTTGCAGGCACCTTTGGGGGCGGGTAGAGTGTATTGGTCGAGTGTGGCCAGGTCATCCACTGCTACGGGTTCTACCACTTTGAGTGGCTTGGTACGGGCCGTCATAATACCGCGCATGTTCGGGATTTTCCATTCAGCAATTGGCTCCTGACATCCTAAAACCAACGGTAGGGGAGCTTCCAAAAATTCTTTTCCACCTTCAATCTCCCGCGCAAATTTGGCGGTGGTGCCTTCAATATCCAGTTTCATCACGGGCGAAAACGACGGGATGCCGAGCATTTCACCCACCAAACCGTGGACTACGCCGCTGTTGAAATCAATGGATTCGCGGCCCATCAAAATTAAATCATAACCGCCTTCTTTGGCAATGGCGGCAATTTGGGTAGCGGTAAAATACGAATCGGTCGGCTCGGCATTGACGCGTACTGCATCGTCGGCACCAATCGCTAAGGCTTTACGGATTTGAGGGTCGCTTTCGGCTTCCCCTACGTTCAATACCGTTATAGTGCCTCCTTGTTGTTCTTTTAGCTCCACGGCTCTGGCCAAGGCATAGTCGTCGTAAGGGCCGATGATGTACTGCACGCCCGCTTTGTTAAGTTTGGTGTTGTTGTCCGTAAAACTAATTTTGGCCGTTGTATCAGGTACGTTCGTTATACAAACTAAAATTTTCATGTGCTTATCTTGATGTTTGAAATATAACTTTTAGGAGATTTACTTTGTTGGTGCGAATATAAAGCAAGGTTTTTAAAAATAGTATGCTTGCATAATAATTTTTTATGAATAACACTCGTCTCGCGTTTTTGCTGCAATTTTTTGAGGAGGATTCCACTGATCCTTTCAACGCTTACGCTCTTGCGATGGAATATCAACAAAGTGATGTCACCAAAGCGGCCGAATATTTTCAATTATTATTGGATAAACATCCTGAATATTTACCCACGTACTACCACGCGGCGGCGTTGTTTGCGGAATTAGACCAATTGGAACTGGCCGAACAGCTCTACCAAAAAGGGATGCAATTGGCGTTGAGTCAGCAAAATACCAAAACCTACCAAGAACTCCAACGAGCGTATCGAGGCTTTCAGGATGAGTACCTTTCCTAATAATCTAACGTCGGCGAGGTTCTAAACCTCGCCGACGTTACAGACGTTGTTACTAAAATATGTTAAAACCTGACACTTTGTCAGCGTTTTTGCGGAATCTTTGTAACTTTGCACTCATTCGTAGAGTTAGGGTAAAAATGCCGATGACTTTATGAACTAACGACCATTGATTGACAAAATGATTACATCAACATTAAAAATACTTTCGGAAGCCGATAAAGAGGCGTGTGAACTGGTCAAAGTAAGCGAGGAGGAATTGACCGTTGATAAAAAAAGACTGTTCATCGAAAGTTATGGCTGTCAGATGAACTTTTCGGACAGTGAAATCGTGGCGGCCGTGATGCGGAATGCAGATTTTGCCACCACTTCTTCGGAAGATAACGCCGACGTTATTTTTCTGAATACCTGCGCCATCCGTGACAACGCCGAACAAAAAGTTCGGAATCGGCTTCAATACCTCAATAATTTGAAGAAAAAACGACCAGGACTCATCATTGGCGTGTTGGGGTGCATGGCAGAGCGTCTGAAAACCAAGCTGTTGGACGAAGAAAAAATGGTGGACATAGTGGCGGGCCCCGATTCGTACCGAGATTTGCCGCGCTTGGTGGAAGAAGCCGAAACGGGTCAAAAAGCCGTCAATGTGTTTCTTTCTAGAGAAGAAACCTACGCTGATATTTCGCCGATTCGCCTAAATTCTAACGGCATTACGGCCTATATCAGCATCATGCGTGGTTGCGACAATATGTGTAGTTTTTGTGTGGTTCCTTACACCCGTGGTCGCGAGCGCAGCCGCGACCCCTATAGCATTGTCGAAGAAGCACGTTTGCTTTTTGCCGATGGTTACAAAGAAGTGACCCTACTCGGGCAAAACGTAGATAGTTATAAGTGGAAAAAGGAGGCCGAAAAAGGTGCAGAGCCTTCTCAAATGGTCAACTTTGCGCAGCTGTTGGAGATGGTGGCGTTGATTCACCCTGATTTACGGGTTCGGTTCAGCACGTCGCACCCCAAAGACATCACCGATGATGTACTTTGGACCATGAAAAAGTACGAGAATATTTGTAATTACATCCATTTCCCAGCTCAAAGCGGCAATAGTCGCGTGTTGAAGGTCATGAATCGTACCTATGACCGCGAGTGGTATATCCAAAAGATTGACCGCATACGGGAGATTTTAGGTGAAGACTGTGGTATTTCAACCGACATGATTACGGGCTTCTGCACCGAAACGGAGGAAGAACACCAAGATACGTTGTCGTTGATGGAATACGTAAAATACGATTATGCGTACATGTTTGCGTATTCTGAGCGTCCGGGTACACCAGCGGCCAAAAAACTCAAAGATGACGTTCCCGAAGAAGTCAAAAAGCGACGTTTACAGGAAGTCATTGCCTTACAGCGCCAACATTCAAGTGAGCGTAATGAAATGGCCTTGGGAAAAATCCAAAAAGTATTGGTTGAAGGGCCTTCCAAGCGCTCCGATGCAGATTTGTGCGGCCGAAATGACCAAAATAAAGTGGTGATTTTCCCAAGGGAACATTATAAAAAAGGGGATTATGTATATGTGTTGGTGACTGAATGCTCCTCAGCTACCTTGATCGGGAAAGCAGTAGAAGCGGTTCTGGCCTAAGGTTAGTTGTAATGGATACATATCCGGTTAGTGCCCAGAGTTCTTACTAAAAATTTTCTTACGTAGCGTTGCTAAATCGCTGGTTTTCAGTCATAAAAAGTTGGTAACGCTACATTGTAGATGTAATAAATGCTTTCAAATCCGGAAATACAATCCATCAAAAACCGCTTTGGGATAATCGGAAATGCTCCTGCGCTCAACTATGCCCTCAACATAGCCTTACAGGTAGCTGCTACTGATTTGACCGTGCTCATTACGGGCGAAAGCGGTAGTGGTAAAGAATCGTTTTCAAAGATTATCCATAACTTAAGTTCGCGCAAACACGGCCCTTTTATTGCCATTAACTGTGGCGCTATTCCCGAAGGAACCATTGATTCTGAGTTGTTTGG
>JAIXPV010000296.1 GCA_027486105.1 Runella sp.
AAACATTCGATATGGCCTACACTTTATGTTTTCGCATAAAAACGGTTATTTCTACAACACATTTCGCGAAAACGGTGCAGGCGTGGCCGTCATGTATACGAAGTTCGTGACCATGAAGCACAACATTTTTGAGCAAAATTGGGGAGGCGCCGCCTACGGACTGTTACTAAAAGACATCTCGGATAGCCACATCGAACAAAACACCTTCAACATCAACACCATCGGTGTGTACATGGAAGGATGTAGTCGCTCGGTGTTTTCCAATAATCAATTCATCAAAAACGGCTATGCCATTCGGGTACAGGCCAATTGCGACGACAATACGCTGGTTTACAATAATTTTAAGGGAAACACTTTCGATGTAGCCACCAACGGAAATGTGGTTTTGACCAAAGTGGCCCATAATTATTGGGACAAATACGAAGGCTACGATCTCAACCGCGATGGCATTGGCGATGTGCCCTTCCGCCCCGTGAGTCTCTACGCAAGCGTGATTGAGCGCATACCCCAAGCCATGATGCTGCTCCGGAGTTTTACCGTAACGCTGTTGGACCGCATCGAAAAAATCATCCCGAGCATCACCCCCGAAGGCATGAAAGATGAATCACCTATGATGAAACCAATTATCAATCGGAACAAGTAAAACGGAAGGCAGGAGAACAGATTCGTTACGTAAACACTTGACATGCAATATTTTAAAAACATACCCCAAGCACTACCTCCCATGATTCGCGCTGAAAACATAAACAAATCGTTTGGCAAGCTGCAAGTATTGCGCAATGTCAGCGTAAGCCTTCCTCAAGGGCGGGTGGTGGCGGTGATTGGCCCCAACGGCTCGGGAAAAACAACTTTTATCAAAACGTTGCTCGGGATGGTCGTCCCCGACAACGGCACCATATACGTGGCAGGTCAGTCCATCGCCAACCGCCACGATTACCGCGGCCAAATCGGGTACATGCCCCAAATTGGCCGCTATCCCACCCATCTGAAAATCAAGCAATTGTTTGATATGATGAGGGATCTACGAAAAGAAAATGCCCCCAAAGCACTGGATGAAGACTTAGTAGTGGCTTTTGGTTTGCGCGATATGTTTGAAAAGCCACTGGGTACCTTATCAGGCGGGACAAAGCAAAAAGTCAGTGCCGCTTTGGCTTTTTTGTTCAATCCTCCTATTCTGGTTTTGGATGAACCCACGGCAGGATTGGACCCGCTTTCGAGCGAGTTGTTGAAAGAAAAAATCCAACGTGAACACGACAACGGCAAGCTGATTTTGATTACCTCCCACGTCATGTCCGACTTAGACGAGCTCGCCACCGATGTGCTGTATTTGCAGGATGGAAGTGTACAATTTTACAGCTCAGTAGCGAATCTTAAACTCGACACAGGCGAACAAAAACTGGGGAGAGCCATTGCACAAATCATGTCAAAAACGGAAGCATCGTCCAAATTATCTGAAGCCATAAAAATATAAAACAATGAAAATCAACCCTATCTACTTCATCCTTCCTTTGGCGGTGGTCTCCATGCTCGTTGGAGTCAATGCGGGTTGGTTGCGTTTAGGTTGGGATTTTCCTGTCCTGATAGCGCAAGCGACTGCGTTGCACGGTGCACTGATGGTGGGAAGTTTTTTGGGTACGCTGATTGCCGTAGAGCGCGTAGCCGTCCTCAAAAACAAATGGGCTTGGCTCGTTCCTTTGGTATTTGCGAGCAGCCTTCCGTTGCTTTTACACCTCTCTCCCCAAGTAGGTTATTTTGCCTTAGTGATAGGCAGCATTGGTTACTTTTGGGTCTCGGTTCATAACTACAAAAAATACCATTTTACGGGCGATGCCCTCCTTCTGATTGGAGCCATATTTCAGGCATTAGGCCACTTAGCGCTGGCTATTACCTATTCTTACGCTATGGCGTTTGCGGGTTGGATGGCCTTTTTTGTTTTCACCATTGTGGGCGAGCGGCTTAATCTAACGCGGTTTCTGCCCGTCAAAAAGAACGACCGTTGGGAGCTGTTTGGCTGGCTTGGCCTCTTTGTTATCAGTCTGTTGCTGTTTCATAATGGTTACGACATTGTACTCAGCCTTAGCATGGTAGGCGTTGGGCAGTGGTTGATTCGTAACGACATTGCACGCCACAATCTGACCAAAACAGGTAGCTATCGTTTTCTGGGCATTACGCTACTTTCGGGGTACAGTTGGCTTTTGTTCACGGGCCTCATTGCGTCTCTCAGTAGTCGCTCACCTTGGTTGTACGACGCCGTGCTGCATGCCTTCTTTGTGGGGTTTGTCCTGAGCATGATTATGGCACACGCACCCATTATTTTTCCGAGTTTGCTGGGCCTAAACGTTAAGCCTTATCATCCAATGCTTTACGTTTGGGTAGGGCTGTTACAAGCGAGCATTGTGCTACGGGTCATCGGCGATTTATCGCAAAATCTTTCCCTACGTCAATGGGGTGGATTCATCAATGGAGGGGCATTTTTGGGCTATTTGGTCACAGTTGCCCTCCTTATAGCGAACAGCAAAACCAAGACCTTGCCCAAACGGGCCGTAGATTCTATAAAAAACCATTAATCCATCATTGTCATGAACAAAGTGACCAAATACGTTCTGTACGACATTGTCCGCAATCGGTTTGTCATGGGCTATACCCTGTTGCTAGCGGCTGTGAGTTTCAGTTTTTTCAGCTTCGACCCCGACCCCAACAAAGGGCTTTTGAGCTTGCTCAACATCATTTTGATGGTGGTGCCACTGGTCAGCATTATTTTTTCGACCATTCATTTTTATAACTCCTACGAATTTATCGAACTACTCTCAGCCCAACCCTTGAGCCGAAAAAGCATTTTTTTGAGCGAATACATCGGCGTAGCGGCCTCGTTGAGTTTGGCCTTTTTGGTAGGGGTTGGTATTCCAACAGTACTTTTTGAAGGAACCGAACGCGGCATCAGCCTGATTATAAGCGGCTTACTATTAACTCTTTCTTTTGTATCGTTGGCTTTTTTGGCCTCGGTCATCACCCGCGACAAAGCCAAAGGTATGGGTTTGGCCTTGGTCATCTGGTTTTACTTTGCCTTGGTGTACGACGGCTTAGTGTTGGGCATCCTGTTTTCGTTCAGCGATTATCCGCTCGAAAAAGTCATGCTTTTCTTAACCGCCCTCAATCCTACCGACTTGGCGCGCATCATGGTATTGATGAAAATGGACATTTCGGCCTTAATGGGCTTCACGGGAGCTGTTTTTCAAGATTTTTTTAGCACCAATTACGGGCTCATCATCGCACTGTCGGTACTGATGGTATGGGTTGTTTGGCCCGTGGCTTTGGCTACCCGTATTTTCAACAAAAAGGATTTGTAGCAAAGACGTGAAGCGTCTGAGTATTTTCAGAATAACCCGTTTGTACAACAAAGCCTACGCACAATTTCACAATTTTTAACCAAAACGAACAAAAAGATGAAATCTAACCTTATCGCCTTCGGATTTATCGCGGCCTTCGCCGCTTGTCAATCTTCTGCCGAACAATCAAGCACTCAAGCCACGACGAGTGAGGCTGCAGCCGTTAGTGGTCAATCGGCCGTGGAAGACAATGAATCACAAAAAGATGTCGTAAAAGTAGCCGTTGGCTCACCCGACCATACCACCCTCGTCAAAGCCGTACAAGCCGCCGATTTGGTGGATGCCCTCTCCAATGCGGGGCCTTTTACGGTGTTTGCGCCTACCAATGCCGCCTTCGGCAAACTGCCCGCTGGCACGGTAGAAGACCTACTTAAGCCCGAAAACAAAGACAAACTGAAAGCCATCTTGGAGCACCACGTAATGACCTCAGCGCTGGATGCCGACTTTTTTCAGGATGGCCAAAGCATGGGCATGGTAGATGGGACCAATGTCACTTTTCACAAAAAAGGGGATGCGCTCTACATCGGCGAAGCCAAAGTAATTGGCTCGGTACGCGCCTCCAACGGGTTTGTACACATCATCGACGGCGTTATTGTCCCCAACTAATCAGACAGATATGAAAACCTCAAACATCCCTGGTTTACTGCCTTTTGATGGCATCAAAACCAAGAAAATCGACTCGAATGAGCACTTCAGAACCGTATTTATCAGCATTCAACAAGGCGAGCGGCTCAACACCCACGTTTCACCGACTGATGCTTTTTTGTACGTTTTGGAGGGAAACGCCAATTTCAATTTGGCAGGAGAAGCTTTTTTTCTTTCTCCAGGCGACGGCATGTCTTTCAAGGCTCACGTCGAGCACTCTGTCAATGCCCTCACGGATTTTAAGATGTTGCTTTTTCGGTAATCAAACGCGATAAAATCAATTTTAATCATCAGCGCTGTCAAGAATCTTTTACCTTTGCAGGGTTGAATAGCTATCCATGAACCACAGACGGCACATATCACTTTTTTTGCTGCTGCTCATCAGTTTCAAAATACTGGTGGTGCCGTTTGTGTATCTGGATTTTGAATTGCGCAAAGAATACATCATTCAACATCTTTGCGAAAACCGTTTTACTCCTCAATTGCATTGCGACGGCAAATGCTATTTGGCCAAACAACTCCATAAAGTAGCCGAAGAACAAGCCCGCAACGAAGCCCAAAAGCAAAGCGATACGGCCAAAAAAGTCATTCAGGAAGTATTCGAAGAAACCATCCTCGACTTTGCCTTAACCCCTGTTTCGTACCTCGACTTCGATTATTTCCCTTTGTTATCTTCTTCGGTACAAAAAGGCTTTTTATCCAAGCCCGTCATGCCTCCGATTGCCTAATTTTTTGTACAAAAAAAGCCATTCCCTATCTACCACGAAGGAATAATAACGCTTTTTTACAACTAGGCAATTATAATCTAAATGAAAATCAACCCATTACTATTCAGTGGGGTATTGATGGTAGGCGCCTGTCAAAACGGGGAGCAAGCCCAAATCAACACCCTTGAGAAAGAGGTGATGATGATCCATGATGCCGTCATGCCCAAAATGGGCGAATTGGTGGCCCTGGAAAACACCCTCCGAAAGCACATCTCGCAAACCGACAGCTTGCTCAAACTCAAGCCCAATGATTCTACGCTAAAACGAGCGTTGGGGCAATCTCGGGTGCTTGCGTCACAGCTCCAAGAAGCCGACCGCTCCATGATGGCTTGGATGCATAACTACAAGGGCGACTCACTCAAAAAACTGCCTCCCTCCAACGCTATTCAGGCTCTCACACACGAAAAAATCAAGATTGAACAAGTAAGCGATGATATGCTCAAAAGCATTGAAGACACACAAAATTTTTTGAAATAACAATGAAAAATATGCTTTTATTTCTGCTGCTGTTGGGAGCAGTGCTTCCCCAAGCCGCAGCGCAACAGACCGTCAAAGGCAAAATCTTTGATGCCGTCACCAAAGAACCCGTGGTAGGTGCTACGGTTCAAATCCACAAAGGCAACGCTGGAACGATTACCGACAATAACGGCCTTTTTGTCCTCTCAAACGTGGCAAAAGGGACAAAAATCAGCATTTCAACCATTGGTTATACAAGTCAAGAAGTTGAAATTTTGGACAACAACCCGCTGACGGTATCGCTCGAACCCTCGGTAGAAAACCTCCAGACAATCATCGTAACTGGCAACCGCGAGGCCGCGCTACGCACCGAAACACCCATTGCCATATCAAAACTTTCACCCAAAATGATTGATGAGGCCAAGGCCAGTTCTATTTATGAGGTCATCAACAAAACGCCTGGCGTGATGATGGTCAACCTCAACAACGAGCAGCACTCAATGGCCATTCGCCAGCCCATGACTACCAACGCTTACTATTTGTATCTGGAAGACGGCGTACCGATTCGTCCAATGGGTGTGTTCAACCACAACTCTTTGTTGGAAATGAACCAGTTTACTGTCAGCTCCATTGAAGTGGTCAAAGGCCCAGTTTCGTCGGTTTACGGCCCTGAAGCCGTGGGCGGTGCCATCAATTTTATCTCACAACGCCCCACCTCAGTACCCACCGCCCGGATTGGCCTCCAGGCTGACCAATGGGGCTACCACCGCATACAATATGGCGCAGGAACTACGCTGGGCAAGTTTGGTATCTACGTGGGCGGCTTGGTAGCCGAACAAAAAGATGCTTGGATGACCAGCTCCGATTATACCAAAAATGCCCAATATGCGCGGTTTGAGTATCATTTTACCCCGAAAACACGCCTGATTTATACACTTTCCTACGCCAAGTATGATTCCCAAACCAGCGGCAGCGTCGATAGCGTAGCGTTTTATAATCGTCAGTACATCAGCACGACCGATTTTACGTATCGCAAATCATACTCGCTGCGTTCACGTTTGACTTTTGAAAAAGACTGGAATAACGGCTCGCAGTCGTTCATAACGGTTTTTGCGCGTGACAACAAACACGGTCAAAACCCTTCGTACGGGATTCGGTGGACATCGGGCGCGGCAACAGCCCGGGGTGAAATCAATTCAAGTGACTTCCAGAGCTTAGGGTTTATTGCCCAACACTCCCAGCGTTTTAAATTTTTAAATTCAAAGCTGACCGCTGGAACTACCGCTGACTTTTCGCCCAACGAATATTGGTCGTATCAGGTAGATTTAGCCGCGCAGCTTCGGGCCGACAAAAAATCGGTAGAGAAATACACCATCACTAAAGAAAGGCCCGATATTAAGATTGCTAACTACAGCGCCGATATTCGAAATACGGCCTTTTATGCGCAGTATGATTTTGAGCCCTTACCCAGATTACGCATTTCAGCGGGGTTACGCTACGACAATATGTCGTTTGATTTTGTCAACAATCTTGACATTGACAAGACCACGGGGCAGGCAATCGGCGGCGCTAAATCATACCGCCAAACCACCCCCAAACTGGGCGTAACCTACGATTTAGGACGTGGGAAAGGTATTTATGCCAATTATTCCAAAGGTTTTGCGCCATCAGGCTTGACGGCAATTTTCAGAAAACGCCCTAGCCCGGCGGCCAACGGCGATTTGTTTTATTACAACCTCATCCCTGCCACCTTTACCAATGCCGAAATCGGCGGTTGGATGTCGTTGTTGAAAAACAAAATCTACGTCGATGCCACCTATTACCAAATGAACGGCACCAACGAACTCCTGAACATCCGCCAACCCGACAATTCTACCGACTACCAAGCCGCGGGAAAAACCCTGCACAAAGGGCTCGAATTTGGCATCACCTACAAGCCTTCCAAAGAGCTATTTGTGCGTTTTGGCGGCACCCATTCCATTCACCGTTTTGTAGAATTTATCCTCAGCCAACGCACCTCCGACGCCCTCAAAGACGTCAACGGCAAGGATATGCCTTCCGCACCGCGTTGGGTATGGAACGGCGAAGTGAGCTATTATCCCAAATGGTTCAAAAACTTCCGCACGTCGGTAGAATGGCAGCACGTAAGCAAATGGTATCAAAATCAAATCAATACGGTCGTGTACGATGGCTATGATTTGGTCAACTTCCGGGCGGGGTATCAATGGAAAAGCCTTGAACTCTTTACCAACGTCATGAACCTGACCGATGCCCTATATGCCACCAACGCCACGCGCGGCAACGCCGCCACCGACCGCACTACATTCACGCCCGCCGCACCGCGCACGTTTACGGTAGGGGTACAGTATAATTTTAAGGGGAAATAAAAAAAACGGGGAAAGGGTTTGTGAATTCACAAACCCTTTCCCCGTCAAGTAGTTGCAAAATTATTTGTCGCCGTAATGATCCCTAAACGAATAAAATTCTATCGTATCATGAGTTACTTTATAAATCATACGATGTTCATCCGTAATCCTGCGAGACCACATTCCTTTGAAATCATGCTTGAGGGCTTCGGGTTTGCCTTTGCCTTCAAAAGGATTGCGGCGTGTTTCTTCAATGAGGTCTGAAATCTTGAAAAAGACTTTTTTGTTCTCGTTGACCCAACTTGTAAAGTCC
>JAIXPV010000693.1 GCA_027486105.1 Runella sp.
CCGATGCGCACTTTGTCGAGCTTGGGAGCGGCATAGCCGCTCATGTTGAATTTTTGGACGCGGGTGCGGTTGGCTTGCTCATATACCTGCGCCATTTCTTCGGGGGTATTAGCGTAAGCGGCAAAGGGATTGGAAGCAAAAAGCGCCAGACCTGTTGCGCTTGCTGTTTTTAAGAAATTCCTGCGGTTGTTTTCCATGTTTTTAGCGGTTTAACCTTCTTCTGAGTATGCCCTAATGCCATTAAGTTTGAAACTTTTCAGGTCGCTCTTGGCCGCTAGGCCCCGCCTTCTCCTTCAACGCTCTGTAATTTCGGGCGCGTTGCGCTTTATCCGAAATTACAAGGCGTTGAAGGAGAAGGCTAGAAATTTAAAAAATCAGAGATTTTATTGGGTTTATTTTGTCTATTTGCTCAATGGGCCAATCTTCCATTTTAAAAAATACAATCCCCTAAAAATGCAGGGGTGTAGCCCTTTTCGGTGGCCCATTGAACACACGTGAGAATGCGGTCGCGGAAATCTGGCTGATAGGCCTCGTAAAAAGGATAGAAATATTGCTCGTGTACCAAAAAATCAACGTATGGCGGCAAGCCTGAAGGCAAATTGGCGTAATTGTCGAGGTGCGGAACAATGTCGGGCAGCTCTTTTTTATCAATAACAATGCTGCTGCGGATAAACGTAATCCCTTCCTGCGTATCGTGCCATACAAACCGCTTTTTCAATTGGCGACGCTGTTCTACGGTCAAATAATACGACACCGCAAACAGACCATCATCTACATTAAAATACCCCAATTGTCCTACATAACCCGCATCTCGCAAGGCACGCGAACCTTCGACGGTGGCTTCGCCCCAATGCAATGTAGTGACAGGGCCCATCACGGCCTCCCCCGCAAAACGTCGAATTTCATTTTTGACCAATTCGCAATCTTCGGCCACTTCTTGGTAGCCTGCCGTGCGGTAGGGCATATCCGGAAACTCACCACGTGCGTGAAAGCTCAGACGAAGCCAATCGGCGTTGGCTGTCCATTCCGATTTATATTTATCGGTCAACTGCGACAGGTTGAAACCGTCGGTTTCGTAAAAAAGATTTAGGTGGATTTTGGTGCCGTAGGTATCGTGGACTTGCTTCAAAAACCCTAAATACTCATTCTCAAAAATAGAATTGTACTGAGCAGAATGTTGATGAATATCGCGCAAAAACCAAATGTTATCGTCAATCGAAAGGCGATAGTGCCCAGCAAAATTGGGTAGCCAAAAAACGGTTATTTGTTGGCTTTCACCAGTGGTTCTGTCGTGAACTTCTACCGAATTTTCATAGTCACTCAGGGTGATTTGTGCCTCAAAAACACCTTCCCGTTCTCTTGCTTCTACTCCGTTTATCACAATCAAATGCTGCAACGGCGCTTTAACCTTTACAATGGTATGCAGCGTTTCCTTTTCCACCAAACCATCATAGGAATGGAGCATATCACCATTGATGGGGCTGATAAATTCTATAGTGTTCATTTTCTAAAATTCAGGTTTAAACATTGCTTCAAATGACTGGACAGGCTCTTCCTTTTTCCGTTGAATTTGAAAATCAACGACCTTCAGGTGGAGTTTTCGCCAAAGGCTGTATTCTACATCAAACCGCCCCAAGATTGAGTTAAGCCGATAGGGCATGTATTCCGAAAGCCAAGTTTGTGCGTAAATTTGTTTCAGTTCGCCCGTTTCGTCCATCGCATCTACCAGCAAACTGTGGCAGGGATACGTCAAATCATAAATAACGTAATCTTCCTTCTTTTTGACGAGCATGGCATAATTCCAGCGGTCTACAATAGCTCTGGCCCAAATAAAACGCGTGGCCGAATAATTAATGAGTCGCGCCGAAACCAGCAATGAGTGAATAAAAGCACTGTCTGGTTTGGGGGCTTTTTGCAGGGCGGCTATCAAATTAGCCTGCGCTTCTTCGCTGTATTTTCTAACTTCCCTAAATTCCACCGCATGTGCTTCGGTATTGGCCAGATAATACGCCGAAAAAGGATTTGACCACGCTTCCACCAACGTGCCACGCGGCATACTTTGGGTGTTCTTGCCTAGGCATTTCTTCAAATATTCGACTGAGGTGGCAATATTGTCGAAAGCATCACCCATTTCTTTTGCAGCATTGGGATACACCACCGACGCGTAGTGTCGGGCGAATGCCTTTTTATCAGGTGATTTTCCTTGCCATGCAGAAATGCATCCATACGCCATAAACATCCACGATGAGCGCACAAACGGCTCTACCGAATCTGTCCAAACAGAGGTGATAAAACCTAGTGTTTTATGACGCAAACCTGCTCGCAAACACAAATCAATGTTGTCGTACGTATAATCGGCTTCGGGATAAATATGCCCCCAACCCGACACAGCTGGTTGAATAAAAAAGGGCTTTTTTTCTTTCAAAACGGGATTCAAATAGTGATACGTAGCCGCGGAATCGGGAGAGTATTGCCAAATGACGGGAATAACCTCGGCGGGAAATTTCTTCATGATTTCGGGATAAAACGAATTCATGTCTGTCCACGCCATGAGCGTTTTGCCATATTGCTTGAGTTCATCACTCACAAACGTCAGTTGCTGGATAAACAGTGCTTCGGGATTCAAAGACATTTCGCCCGTGCTGTTTAAGCGCTTGGTTTCCCAAGTTTCATCAAAACCCACGTGAATAAATGAGCTTTTAAACAGCGCAGTGTATTGTTTTATCCAATTTTTGAGTAAGGTTTGCACACCAGCGTTGCGCGGGTCAAGCTCGTGCCCGTAGCGCCCAATGGCCAACGAAGCGTATTTTTCGTTTCGAATCAGTTCGTGCAAATGCCCATAAAAATTCACAAACGGAATCACGTCGATGTGGCGCTCGCGGGCGTAGGCAATGATGCTTTTGATTTGGTCTGGGGTGTAGCTTGCCTTGTAATTGAGGGTGGAATAGCCATCTAGCTCAATGCTGACTTCGTTGTAGAAATAATATTGGTTGGTTTTCCAATGCGCCAAAAAGTCAATCTGTTTTTTGATTTC
>JAIXPV010000109.1 GCA_027486105.1 Runella sp.
AAAAAGTACCTGTACTTGAGCAGCAAGTCAGGTCAACAGGAGCAGGTTTGGTTTACTGAAATTATCTATATTGAAGCAGACGACAGCCACTGTTACATACATACGTTCTCTAAAAGGTACGTGCTAAAAAAGTCATTAACTAGGCTGTTGGGAGAAGATTTAAACGGACATTTTATTCGTATTCATCACAAATTTGCGGTCAACAGAATACATATTCAGCAATCGGAAGCCAATACACTTAAACTGGCAGGGCTAGTGGTACTTCCTGTGGGGAAGAGCTTTAGAAAAGAGCTAAACAGCCTGCTAAAACGACATATATAGTCCAAAATTATCCAGTTACCACCAAAAATATACCATTTACCATATTTTTGACTATTTTACTCAAAATGGAATATAAAAATATACCAATTTTGGTTTTGTACACATACAGTGCATTACCTTATGGCCAGTATAAAGTTAGATTTCCACTTAATGTACTTCAAAAGAAAACCCATTGATGAACCCAGCATAGCCCGGGTCAAAAGCAACTTTAAATTGTTTGATTTTGGGTCAGACTACACTTATTTTTTTTCAATATTACCTGCAAACAACAAAGATTTACGGGCCTTAACTGACTCACTTCAAAGTATCCTTGAAGGTGACTACTGTTTAATAAATATTGTTTACGAACAAGGGCGACCTTTTGTGGTGGGAATTCGTACTGATTGGCTTATTAATCAGGTTGGGAATCTCTCCTCAGACTTAAATGACCTTATCGCTAAAGTGCTAAATAACTGGCACAATCAATACAGTTTATTCAATTTGAAATACTCGCTATTCTATAAAGAATATCAGCAGGCTGTCAACCCTGACTTGCTAGCAAAAAGCTACTTTTTTCAGTTTGTCCTTCTTCTCATAGATGATTTGTACACACAAATTCTAAGTAAGAGCACGAAAAATTTCAAGGAAATTGATTTACGAAGGATTAAAGAGGTGGAGGCCCAAATAACATATGATTTTAAGAAATCTACTCCTTCAATCAACGAAATGGCAAAAATGGCCGGCATGAGTGTGAGTAAATTCAAGAGTTTATTTTCCGAATTGTTTAGTACCAGCCCCCATCAGTACATCTTGGATAAAAAGATGATGTATGCCCAAGGTTTGCTTAAGACAGGAAAATATTCTATTACGCAGGTAGCCTATCAAGTTGGGTATCACCACCCATCAGGTTTTACGCGTGTGTTTAAGCAAAAATTCAACTATTCACCCAATACTTCATACTTTGAAAAATCGTGAATATGATCCAACACCCTTCGACTGTCGAATTTGTGATTCCAGCCGAAAACGCCCAAACAGTAGTCAAACTATTGATTTTCAATAAGATAACTTTTACTCTTAACTCTTCAACTTATAGCCAAGATTCACCCCCAACAACTGGTTCATCCTCCGAAACAGAGCAGAAGACGAAGACCGATAGTACTTTTGTGTCTGGTACCTCGAAGGTAGATGTATTTGAATCTATTTGTTTAAAATACCTTGCAGGTAATCTAGAGCAGTTTCCTCCCAAAGCAGATAAAATTGCGGCTGAAGTAGGGATTTCTATCGGGTCGTTTAAAAATGGGTTTAAGGCTGTTTATGGAAAAACCTTTTACCAATTATTCATGGAGAAACGAATAGAGTATGCAAAAACGTTACTCTTGCAAGGTTTTAAAGCGGTTGAAATCTCTCAACGATTCGGGTATTCGCAAAACATCAAATTCAACAAAGTTTTCCTGAAATATGTCGGGGTGACACCTAAAAAATATCAGGACAGTCATAACCTAAAGAAAAAGAGCCAAACCGAATCTCTGTGATTTTGGGCAGCCTTTATACAGGGCAATTAAAAATTCAGTATGTTTAAACCGCTTCGAAAGCACTTACGACAAAAGTTGTAAGTACTTTTGAAGGGGCAACCCGCATTTTCTGGTGTCGGGATAGTGGGATTTGAACCCTTGCCCCCTAACACGTACCAAAACAAAAAAGCGAGCGAGTTCCAAAGAAGAAATGATGCGCATCGCTCAGTTTAGCCCAAACGCTAAATCTCGCCTTTTTCACTCACACAATTACTTCATGTTCAGTTATTACTGCGGCGGTATCAACTTTGTAGATATGGTCAATTTGCGTTGGAGTAATATTCAAAGCGGCCGTTTACTATATACTCGCCAAAAGACCGGAGAAGACTTCAATATCATTTTGTTACCTCCCACCTTACACATTTTGGAGCATTATAAACAAACCTATTATCTTGGTGAGGAATCCTTTATTTTTCCAATTTTGAGCGATTTTCACAAAACACCCAAACAAATCAGCGACCGAATCCATAAAGTTAACGGACAGACCAATGACGATTTAAAAGAAATAGGGAAGTTACTTGAAATTGGAGTTCCATTGACTACTTACGTAGCACGACATTCTTTTGCTACCATCCAGAAAAAAAGTGGAACACCCACTTCGATTATCTCCGAGATGATGGGACACGACAGCGAACGTACCACCCGTATTTACTTGGATACCTTTGGAAACGATGTCTTGGATGAAGTTATGAAAGCGTTGATGTAAATGTCATCATTCAATCTCGAAACTAGGTCTTTGACTGCCTTCGAAAATTCATAATAGTATACCACTTTAGAAATACGTTATTTTTAATTATTTATACCTTATCGGGTACAAAGAATGATAGTTGTATTATATTTACACCCGATAAGGTATAAATATAATACAACTATGCTACTAAGCACATTCGTTAAAGAAAAGCGTCATGCGGCCAAACTGACTCAGCCTGAGTTGGCCGAGAAAGCCGGGGTGGGTCTTCGCTTTATTCGTGAACTCGAACAGGGCAAACAAACCTTACGAATGGACAAGGTAAATCAAGTGTTACAATTATTTGGGTATGAGACAGGGGCGGTGCCCGTTAACCGTAAACTACTGACCGATGAGAAAGGCTGAAGTCAAATTCCACGCTTTAACCGCAGGGTGGCTGATACAGGATGAGAACGGGTATCATTTTGAATATGACAAAACGTATTTGGAGGGAGATAAACC
>JAIXPV010000132.1 GCA_027486105.1 Runella sp.
AGAGTCGCGGGGCGGCCCGTGCCGTCAGTTTAGAAAAATGTTTGGTCATTTCTTTGCATTTTGGTCGATACAAAGATGATACGACTCTCAGCCTTTATCAATTCCCAAACACGTTCTAAGGGTATTCTATAAAGCCTCTTCTTTGGCCAAAGAAGAGGCTTTAAAAGGCATTTTTTTGATTTTACAAATACAACGGCACTTTTGCCATCCAGTCGTTTACTTCCTGTTTTACGGCTTCGATTTTTGCGTCGTTGTCGGCATTCATTAAGACGGTATCCATCAAATCAACAATGCGCTCCATATCGGCTTCTTTGAGGCCACGCGTGGTCATGGCGGGCGTTCCCACGCGCATTCCCGAAGTCACCATCGGTGATTTAGTATCAAACGGCACCATATTTTTGTTTACCGTAATATCTGCTTTGATAAGGGTATTTTCGGCCAACTTGCCCGTGAGTCCTTTCGAACTCAAATCAATCAGCATCAAGTGGTTGTCTGTACCTCCTGAAATGATTTTGTAGCCCTTCCCTACAAACGCGGCGGCCATAGCCTGCGCGTTTTTACGTACCTGAACGGCATATTCGGCATAATCATCACTCAATGCTTCGCCAAAAGCTACGGCTTTGGCCGCAATCACATGCTCCAACGGGCCGCCTTGCGTACCTGGAAATACGCCAGAGTCAAGCAACGACGACATCATACGAATCTCTCCTTTGGGCGTAGTGATACCAAACGGGTTGGGGAAATCATTTCGCAACATAATCACCCCACCGCGCGGTCCGCGCAGGGTTTTGTGCGTAGTTGTGGTTACGATGTGGCAATGCTCAAGGGGGTCGTTCAGTAATCCTTTGGCAATCAGACCTGCTGGGTGCGAAATATCTGCCAAAAGAACCGCACCAATTTGGTCGGCAATGGCCCGCAGACGTACGTAGTCCCAATCGCGGCTGTAAGCAGAAGCCCCGCAAATCATCATCTTGGGACGCTCTTTGAGGGCAGTAGCCTCGACTTTATCCCAATCAATCAGTCCAGTTTCTTGCTCTACTCCGTAGAAAAACGGCTGGAAGTATTTACCAGAAATGTTGACTGGTGAGCCGTGGGTCAAGTGACCACCGTGCGCTAAGTTGAAGCCTAAGATTTTATCACCGGGCTGCAAACAAGCCAAAAACACCGCGGTGTTGGCCTGAGCTCCCGAGTGGGGCTGTACGTTGGCCCAAGAGGCTCCAAACAATTCTTTAAGGCGGTCAATCGCAATCTGCTCAATTTGATCCACTACTTCGCAGCCACCGTAGTAACGTTTGCCGGGCAAGCCCTCGGCGTATTTATTGGTCAACACGCTTCCCTGAGCTTCCATTACTTGCTTAGAAGTAAAGTTTTCAGAAGCAATCAGTTCAATACCCGACTCTTGACGGTGGTGTTCTTTGGCGATCAAATCAAATATCTGGGTGTCGCGCCCTGTTGTCGTAGCAACCATTGGATTTACAATTTGGGATTTACGAAATACAAAATGGGGAAATGTTTCGGCAAAGGTACAAAGACGCGTTAAAACTTACAGTGTTATTCTGTAAACCTTTGAAATTCATATTAACTTAAATGACATCCGATGGTGATGACAGGGGCCAAACGCCTCAATAGCTCGCCGGTGAACAGGAGTGGGATACCCCACATTTTGAGCCCAACCATACTGCGGAAATTCTTCAGAAAGCCGCTCCATAAGGTCGTCACGATAGGTTTTTGCCAGCACAGACGCCGCCGCAATGCTCATAAACTTAGCATCTCCTTTCACAATACAAGTATGCGCTACAAAAGGGTAAGGCGTAAAACGATTTCCATCCACCAGCAAATGTTCGGGGCGCAGTGTCAGCTGATCCAACGCACGGTGCATTGCCAAAAAACTAGCTTTTAGAATATTGATTTGATCAATTTCTTGATTAGAAACCTCCGCAACCGCCCAAGCCAATGCTACTTCGGTGATTTCGTTACGCAATTGGTTACGCTGCGCTTTGGAGAGCTGCTTAGAATCATTGAGCAAAGGATTTGTGTACTCTTTGGGTAAAACAACCGCCGCCGCTACCACAGGCCCCGCCAAACACCCACGGCCTACTTCGTCGAGTCCAGCTTCAATGAGATGTGGATGATAAAAAGGTTTCAGCATGTTGTTTTTTGAAAATAAAACGTTTGCAATAACAGACATTGACCTCAAAACAGACGTATATAATTTAAGGGTATCCCTTTGACGTCGTCCGCAATTTTGGTCTGGCGGGCAATTTACTTAATTTTGTTTCGAGGTTATATCTCCTTTTCTATTTTACCATGCGTTTAACATTGTTATTTATACTATTGTGTTTTGAGGTTGTGGCGCAAAAAAGCGCCACTGACACCCTAAAAACCAGCGGAATTATCAGTACAAACTATTTTGGGATTCCCAAAGACACCTCCGTTTATCGTATTAAAGTAGGTGACAAACTCCGTATTCAGAGTCTAAATGCCCTCGAAATCATCTATCCACAAGGTGGAAATATCTCAGTAGGAAATTCTCCTATGACTAGCGGACAGGCAAGCGGTACACCCGCGTATCTGGCTACGGTAGATTTAAAAGGCCAAATCATTCTGCCTCAGGTAGGGCGCATCAGCCTGACTGGGCTCACCAAAGCCGAGGCGGCAGCCGCAATAGAAAAGCAGTATCAACAATTGATCAATAACCCCGTTTTTGACGTTGAAATCACCAATCGGCGTATTCAGGTGTTGGGAGCGGTGGCCAAGCAAGGAGTCATTACGATGGATATGGAAAAAATAACGCTGGGAGAAGTGATTGCGATGTCGGGCGGAATTGATTTTACCATCGCTGACAATACCATCAAGCTGATTCGCACCCGCTCAGGTATGCAACAAGAAATCAGTTATGATGTTCGAAATCTAAGCGACCCTGCCGTGGCCAACATCCCGATTTTTGATGGCGACTATGTGTTTGTGCCCCCGTCCAAAAGCAGTTTAAGGGTAATAAAAAACCAAAAATTCTCCAGCATTTTACAACCTATTGCCCTAACTTTAAATGCAATAGCTATATTACTGGGGCTTTACATAACCATCAGCCGAAACTGATTCCACCCTGTATGTTTTCGTTTTTAAAAAGTTCCAAAAGCCAATCTTCGCAGGTCGTATCGCTGGCAGCCATCGAAAGCGATTGGCATTGCCACATCTTGCCCGGAATTGACGATGGTAGTCAAAACGAAGAACAGAGTTTAGAAATGCTGCATTATTATGTACAAATGGGTATCAAAAAAATTGTGGCTACTCCTCATGTACGGGCCGATTTTTACAAAAATACCAACGACACCATTGCAGCCGCTTCTCAAAAAGTACAAAACCTGATTCAAACGCATAATTTGCCGTTGGTTTTAGAAGCGTCGGCGGAGTATTATGCCGATGAAAACTTTTTTGAGCTCATCACGCACGGTCAATTATTACCCATTGAAAATCAGTATATTTTGTTTGAATTACCTATGCAAAACGCTAGTCTCTGGGGCGTTAAGTTGGCCGAAATGCTTCAGAAAAAGGGGTATACGCCACTCTTAGCCCATCCTGAGCGCTATCGTTATTGGCACAACAAACCCAAAGAATGGAGTATTTGGAAAAACAGCGGGGTCTGTTTTCAACTCAATCTATTATCATTGACGGGGTTTTACGGAGCGGCCGAACGGCGGGCCGCCGAGCAATTGCTGGAAGCAGATTACATTGATGCCGTCGGAACGGACGCCCACGGGCTACGGCATTTACAAAAATTAAGTGAATTGACGCAAAATCCTCTCTTTGAGAACATACAACAATTACCTTTGCTCAACCGTCTGGGCTAAAAAGTTTTGGTAACGCCTCTATGCAGAATGAGAATAAATCGCGGGATAGATATGTAGAAGTATCCGCAGACATTGACGTAAAGCGCATCTTGCGGGTCCTTGGGAGTCGTTGGTACTGGGTTTTGGGGGCTCTAACCGTCACAACCGTTAGTTGTATTGTCTTCTTACAAGTAGCCAAACCGCGCTATGTAGCCGAAGTGCTTTTAAGGTACAATGAAAAACAAACGGAAATAGACGAGCTAAATAAGCTCATTCAACCCGACGCCAGTGTTCAGGAATACCTAACCGAAAAATACGTTATCAAATCAGAAGAGGTCATCAACGGTGCCGTAGAGCGCCTAAAATACCCTTTTACGTTTTATACCGAATCTACTTTCCTAACCGAAGATGTTTATCCCTTTAAGCCGTTTACAGCTGAAATTGTCTCGTACGAATCAAGTGAATATGAGTACGGCAAGTTTGAAATCCAACCCAGCGGAGTAATTACGTATAAGACAGAATTTAGCGAAGAAATCAGTCGTTTTGACTTGGCCAAAGATACCTTAATTGCGGTCAAAGGCCTGTCGTTCAAAGTCAATTCAGTGGCTACCTTCACCCAAGATTATGGGTTTACTTACAATGATATTTATGCCATGCGAGAACGCATGGACGACCAGATTTACGTAGAAGAAGCCGAGCAAAATATGCCCATTCTGACAATTTCTTTTACGTACCACAATCGGAAATTCACGCAGGATTTTTTGCAAAATCTGATTGAATCCTACCAAAAATACAACCTCGAACAAAAGAAGCGCTCTTCCAATCTGACCATTGATTTTATTCGTGAACAAATCAAAATCTACTTTGATGCGCTGCGAAAATCCTCTTCTGAACTGGAAAAATACAAACAGGGCCGGTCAGTGCCCAATTTGCAGGCGTCGATGTCGGACGTAATGAGTCAGATTACAGGTTTCAAAACCCAAAAAAATATGCTCGAAATCCAGAAGTCGTACATCAACCTTTTGGAACAAAGCCTTTCTAACCGTTTTGAACCCATCAATATCGGCAGCATTGGCCTTGACAACAACAGCGACGGCGTACTGGTAAGGTTGGTGACGGAGCTAAACAAACTGATTTTGGACCGAAAAGGCCTCACCATCGGGAAAAACTTAAGCGTAAACAATCCTGTTGTCAAAGCCACTGACGATGAAATTGAACACCTGCGCGAGCAAATTTTGAGTAATATCAAGCTGCAACGCCAAAAAAATGAAGGGACCCTCAAAATCATCAACGAGAATTTATCCCTGCTCGAAAGCCGCATGAATGCACTGCCTTCTGTGGAGCGCGAGTTGAGCTACCTTCAAAACGACCGCGACGTCAACGAAAAGATTTATCTTCTTCTTATCAACAAAGAAATCGAAACCTCCATCGTTAAGGCAGGGATGCTACCTTCGTTTACGGTATTAACAAGAACCGATTCCTACAAAGTATATCCCCGATCCGCCCGATTGCTATTATCATCTATCCTGCTTGGCTTGCTTATAGGAATGGGCTCCATCTTTTTGGCCCGCTACCTCAACGGGAAGTTTACAGAGATTCCCAAAATCGGTCAAAACAGCAATGTCAATTTACTGGGCACTATTCACCGCTACGGAGAAAAAGTCCAAAATAACGAAAAAGACCTTTTACACTTTCTGGACAATCGCTCACTCTTTGCCGAATCGGTCAATAGCGTACGAACTAATCTAAGCTTTCTCATCAACAGTGAGGATACAAAAGGAAAACTGATTGTTATTACGTCGGAAGTATCAGGCGAGGGCAAATCGTTTGTTACCATTAATCTGGCAACCTCGCTGACCAAAGTAGGCAAAAAAGTATTAATTATTGTCTCGGATTTACGCCGCTCAAAACTGCATCGATTCTTCAACAACAGCAATAAAGTTGGCCTCAGCACCTTTTTGACAAAAAAAGTAGACGATTACACAAAGGTGATTCAACACTCTGTGATTGAAGGCTTAGACTACATCCCTGCAGGGCCAGTACCTTTTAATCCGACAGAACTCATTCAAAATGACCGCTTCGAAAATATGATTGAAGCCTGCCAAAAAGAATATGACTTTGTCCTGATTGACACGGCCCCCATCGGTTTGGTTTCCGATAATATTCCGCTATTAAGAAAAAGTGATTTGGTCATTTTTATTATTCGTTGGCTGTATTCAAACGAAGAATCATATTTGCTCGCCGACCAAATTACGGAAGAATTGGACCTCAAATCGGTGGGCGTCATTGTCAACGATTTTTATAAAGATAACCTTTATGCTTCGCTAGCGTCTGCTTCTTACTATGCTTCTAAAGGCTATGGGTACAGTTATAAATACACGTACGATTACTATGGAAAATCCAACAGCTATTACACCGACAAAGGCGAAAAAGGCAAATCGTTGCTCAAAAGAGCAGCTCAATGGATAAAAAAGCCATTTAGTCGTACCTAAATATTTATCAATATCTCTGAATTTCTTTTGATTCGCCTACCAGACATTATGTTACAAATAAGGAAAAACGCGTAATTAGTCCATTTTAGGCCGTTGTACACCCCAAAATGGCAAGTCAACAATCAAGAGACGAAATAACTTAACATCAATCGCTTAGGAAAATAATTAAAAAAAATAGTGATAAATGGATAGAATTCATGAAAAAAATAAATAGTTCTTTTTGACTTCCAACAGTTTTCCTAATTTTGCAGTCCAATTTGAAATCAATGGTAATGAGCAACAAAGACACAGATTCTGGTTTAGAGTTCTTGGAGAGCCCAGAAGGCTTAGCGGGTGAGTTAACTAAGTTCGAGAAAAACCTCGAAAAAAACCGTAATATCTTTTTTATTGTAGGTGGCGTAATAGTAGCAGCTTTGGCAGGATGGTTGGGCTATCACTGGTATGTGAATAGCCAAGACGAACAAGCACAGGCAGTTTTATTCAACCCTGTATTTGCCATCGAATCTGACTCTCTCAATAAAGCCCTCAAAGGCAGCGGCGGAAACCCTGGTTTGCTGGCCATCGCTGATGAATACAGTGTCACACCTGCAGGAAATCTGGCCAACTTTTATGCTGGCACTGCTCTTTTGAAACAAGGTAAATTTGACGAAGCCATTGAGCGTCTAAAATCATTCAGTTCTTCTGATTTGCTGGTACAAGCTCGCGCTTACTCGCTCATCGGCGATGCTTACATGGAAAAAAACAACGCCGAAGAGGCTATCGTCTATTACCAAAAAGCCGTTGACTACAAACCTAATGCCTATTTTACACCTATGTACATGGTTAAACTAGGTATTGCGTACGAAAAAGCAAAGAAGAATAAGGAGGCCATCGAAGTCTATGGTAATCTCATCGAAAAATATCCACAATCGTCCGAAGTTCTTAATGCTAAGAAGTTTAAGGGCTTGCTCGAAAGTGCAGCAGAATAATCATTTCATTATGAAATAAAACAATAAGGGATAAGACTCACCAGTTTTATCCCTTTTGCTTTTTCAACACACTTTGTCCCACATTTAACACCCCAACATTTCCCATGAGTTTACTTACGGTTGGTTCCGTTGCTTTTGACGCGCTCGAAACTCCTTTTGGCAAAACGGATAAAATTATTGGCGGCGCCGCCACTTATATCACCCTTTCGGCTTCTTATTTTTCTACAAAAAACAATTTGGTCGCCGTTGTAGGAGACGATTTCCCCCAAGAAATGATTGGATTACTCCAAGAACATGGCATTGACACCGAGGGATTGCAAATCAAACAGGGTGAGAAAACTTTCTTTTGGTCGGGCAAATACCACAACGATATGAACAGCCGCGACACGGTTGAGGTACAACTCAATGTCATGGAAAAATTTGACCCCATTATCCCTGATTCTTACCAAGACTGTCAATACCTGATGCTGGGCAATACCGCCCCTGCCATTCAACAAATGGTGTTGGAGCGTATCACCAAGCGCCCCAAATTGGTCATGCTCGATACCATGAATTTTTGGATGGATATCGCCATGGACGACCTCAAGTCGGTCTTGAAAATGGTAGACGTACTTACCATCAACGACGAAGAAGCCCGCATTCTTTCGGGCGACTACTCACTGCGCCGCGCTGCCAAAACCGTAATGGCAATGGGGCCTAAAACATTGATTATCAAAAAAGGAGAACACGGTGCGCTGTTATTCCAAGGCGACCAAGTGTTTTTCTGCCCTGCATTACCATTGGAAGATGTATTTGACCCAACAGGCGCAGGCGACACATTTGCGGGTGGTTTTATCGGCTATCTCGCCAGCACCGACGACATCAGTTTTGAAAACATGAAGCGCGCCATCGTGTACGGGTCGGCAATGGCCTCTTTTTGCGTTGAAAAATTTGGCTCCGAGCGAATCGTCGGACTGACTCAGGAGGAAATCACGGCTCGTGTGCAGGAATTTGTACAGTTAGCGCATTTTCAGATATAAAAAATCAGTGCTCTCAAGTCTGATGAAAATCAGGCTTGAGAAATTTCATCTTAATCGTTCGATGTTATGAATTATCCCATCATTCGCCGTCCGCGTCGCAATCGACAGTCGGAGGCCATTCGAGCCTTAGTACAAGAGACAGCCGTATCGGTCAATGACCTTATTTATCCCATGTTTCTTCTAGACGGTCAGGGCATCAAAAGCGAGGTTAAATCCATGCCGGGCATTTACCGTTATTCGCTAGATACGCTGCTGGAAGAACTCAAAGAAGTAACGGATTTGGGCATCAAATGCATTGATTTGTTTCCCAATTATGCAGAAGATAAGAAAGATAAATATGCTACCGAGAGCTATCGGGAAGGCACCTTTTATCTGGACGCCCTGAAGGCGGTAAAAGACAATTTTCCAGAATTGGCCTTAATGACCGACGTTGCAATGGACCCATACAGCAGCGACGGACACGACGGGCTGGTTGAAAACGGAAAAATCCTTAACGACGAAACTCTTGATATTTTGGCAAAAATGGCCGTGGCGCAAGCCCGCGCGGGTGCTGATATTCTCGGCCCAAGCGATATGATGGACGGGCGCGTTGGGTATATCCGTCAGGCTTTGGATGCAGAAGGTTTTACCAACGTCAGCATTATGTCGTATTCCGTCAAATTTGCCAGCGCTTTTTATGGCCCTTTCCGCGACGCACTCGACTCAGCCCCGCGTTTTGGTGACAAAAAAACCTACCAAATGAACCCCGCCAACGTACGCGAAGCCCTCATCGAAGCGGCACTTGATTACGAAGAAGGCGCTGACTTTCTGATGGTTAAGCCAGCCTTGGCGTATTTGGATGTTATCAAAACCTTAAATCAAAATTTTGATTTGCCCATTGCCGCCTACAACGTATCTGGTGAGTATGCAATGATTAAAGCCGCGGCCCAAAATGGGTGGCTAGACGGCAACCGCGCCATGCTCGAAACCCTGCTTTCCATTCGTCGAGCAGGAGCCAAAATTATCCTGACGTATTTTGCCAAAGAATTTGCCCTTTTGCAAGCGTAAAGTGCAACAATTTTCGGCTTTTCTAAGCGTTTAGACATGTATTAAGGTTGAAAGGCTACGGTCATTTTATTTTTTTACCTTAAAAACGTTTATTTTACACCTAATCATTGTTTCAGTGTAATGAAAAAACTCATTGGTGTTTTTTTTCTCGCAGGATTTTTAGCGGCCGGCTGCAGTCAGGATGATCCACAACCCAAAAGCATTTCGGACATTTTACTCGAACAGGACGACCTCGGAATATTGCGCGCGGCCATTACCCACGCGGGTTTGCAAGATGCCTTTAAAACTAGCACTGTAACGCTTTTTGCACCGACCGATGAGGGTTTCAAAGCGGCAGGATTTGCAGATGCTTCGGCCATTACGGCCTTACCAGCCGAACAAGTCAGGGCGTTGATTACAAACCATGTCATTACTTCCAATTACCCATCGACAAGCATGGCGCTTGGTACGCACAATCCCGTTAGCATGATGTCAAAATCCAGACTTTATCTGACGTACAACGATGGAATTGCGTACTTAAATCAGGCGCGAGCCAGCAAATTGGATTTGAATGCCACAAACGGCGTAGTTCACGTAATCAACGGTCTCGTTCGGATTCCTCAACAGACCGTAGGCCAACTCCTTAAAAATACGCCTGAATTCAGTCTGTTTCGGGCGGCACTCTTAAAAGCAGTGGCCAGCGAAACTCGTTTGAGAATATTCGCTGATTCTACGGGGGCCAACCCCATAGACCCCTCCTACACGCTATTTGTACCTACAAATCAAGCTATGGAAGCCGCAGGGCTTAATTTGGCAAGAATCAATTCAACGGCGGTTTCTTCGGCGGCACTGGCCAATTTAGTATCGTATCATATTGCATTGAGTCGGTATTTTTCACCCACACTGCCATCTGGCAGCTTGCCCATGTTTAATGCCGTGTACGTAACCCGTATTGTAAAGTCAGCGACAGGGATCAAAATTGCGGACGAGCTAACCGCCGCCCCCGCTACAACGGCCAATGTGGTTAGAGCAGATATAACGGCTACCAATGGCGTCATTTTTGCCATTGATCATGTTTTATATACTAAACCCTAAATCGGGAACATAATTACCCTAAAAATTGTATTAAACTTGTTGCCAATCAATCAATAAACGCATGAAAAGTTTAGTCGCTGCCCTAGTCCTGTTTTCGGTTGTCCTCACAGGATTTGTAAAATCTGAACAACCGTCTGAATCGGGTGATAAATTTCGCTATCGGGCACTTACTGGAAATAACCCAGTAAAAATCACTTGGGAAACCCTACGAGATGTTACTTTTAAGAAAAAATGGTATCCCGAAGAGTCGGTTTACATGCTTTATCCCACGTTTGGCCCCAACGTCAATAAACTCAATGGAAAGGAAGTATTATTAACTGGGTATATTTTGCCGATTGATGTAGAATCAAATCTGTACGCGCTTTCGGCGTTCCCGTTCAGTGCGTGTTTTTTCTGCGGCGGCGCGGGTCCAGAATCTGTGGTTGGCTTGAAGTTCAAGAAAAACGGGCGTAAATTCAAAACCGACGAACGACATACCCTACGCGGCGTGATGAAACTCAATGCCGATAACATCTATGAATTAAACTATAATCTAGAAGGTGCTGAAATTGCAGAAGAGTAATACTTCTAGCGACTTAGCACTTTTATAAATACGTCCACGTTTCGGCCCTTGTCGTCGCTACAGGATATTTTTACCTTACCCATAGGTGGCTTTACAAACAAAGCAACTTGTGGGTTTGCTTTTTGAATCAATTTATCATTGATATACCAATAGATTTCCCGCACGTCGTTGCCCACCTGACAAGCCAACTGCAATTCCTGATTCTCAAGAAAGTACTCACTCCCATCATTGGGGCTCGTAATCACGGGTGCACCTACCTCAAAGACGCGCGTACAGGCAGGATTATGCGGCGGAATTCGTTGGAAAGGAATATGGTTTGATTCGTTGTACGCAATTAATTCAGCGGCCATGTTTGGGTATAATTTTCGTACGTAGCCGCTGTCGGGAATACACTGAGTACAGTACGCAATTTCAGCATTTTTATCGGTCAATACCCATTTCAAGTGTTGGCATCTGCGCGTGGGCGAAATGCCCATAATGGCATAATCCAAGACCTGATGTGTGCAAAATTCAACGGGTAAATCACCACTTTCGGCGCATACTTTTCGCTGCGTAATATCGGGAGCTGGTTTAAACCAGCCCGTGGGCGAATTATAATCAATGGCGTTGAATACATCAAACAACAGCGGGGTGGCGATGTTGGCCCCGTTGATTTCAGGCACACCCACGCCCGAAAAATTTCCTACCCACACGCCAACAGTATAACGACGGTTATAACCAATACTCCAAGCATCTTTTTTTCCGTAAGACGTCCCTGTTTTCCACGCAATACGCGGCAAATGGTACGTGTTATCAAAATTATTGGGCAAATCAGGACGCGTAATTTGGGTTAAAATCCCGTTAATCAAATACGCCGATTCGGGAGAAACGAGCACTTCACCTTTTGATTTTTTGGCATCTGCCAAATACTTTAAACCCTGTATTTTTCCGCCATTAGCAAAACTTGCAAAAAGGCGTGTCAGTTCTTCTAACGTGACTCCACAACCGCCCAAAATCATAGAAAGCCCCAAGTCTTTGGACTGTTTTTTCACGGTTTGAAAATCTGCTTTTTTCAGATAACCAATCAAAACACTCGGCGTCAGTTCTTTTAACACCTTCACGGCAGGAATATTGAGCGAATTGGCCAAAGCAAACTCAATCGTCACTTTTCCGTTGAAACGACGGTCAAAGTTTTCTGGCTCAAAACCACCAAAATTGGTCGGCACATCATTGATAGCTGACTTAGGTGTAATCATTCCTTTGTCAAACGCGATGGCGTAGAGCAGGGGCTTTAGGGTACTCCCTGGCGAGCGCACCGCCCTGATACCGTCCACCTGTCCACCATCGTACGGATTATTAAAATCAGCCGAGCCTACGTATGATTCTACGCTCATGGTTTCATTATTAACCACAATAACCGCCGCATTGTGAATATCCATACTTTGCAGTCGATTGACATAATTTCGGGTCGTTTGCTCTACCTGTGCCTGTCGGGTCGGCAAAATTGTGGTTCGGATAATGGGCGTATTTGTCAGTTCTTTTTTCAAACGAAATGCCAAATGAGGCGCCAACTTGGGCGCTTCGCGACGATAAGCATTCAGGGGTTCGCTGATGGCATCGTCAATGACTTGTTTGTCAAACAAGGCGGCTTTTTCAAATCGACGAAGCCATTTGTTACGTTCTTGAACAATAAAGGCATTTTTTCGACCTAATCGTAGGCTAGAAGGGCGGTTGGGAATGATGGTCAACGTTGTGATTTCGGCCAAGCTCAGCAATTGCGGTAATTTTCCAAAGTACAGCAAAGACGCTGATTTCATGCCTTCAATATTGCCGCCATAAGGAATCAGATTGAGGTATAGTTGCAAAATTTCGTCTTTGGAATAATGCAGTTCCAACTGCATTGCTCTAAAAAGCTCAATTGCTTTACTTAAATACGTACGCTGTCGAGGCTCCAACAAACGCACCACCTGCATCGTAATCGTAGAAGCCCCTGAGCTTCGTCGTCCTGTTACTGTATTTTTAAAGAAAGCCCGCCCTAAGGCAACGGGGTTAAAACCAGGATGATAATAAAAATAACGGTCTTCTTTTTGGAGAATAGTTTGTCGAAGTATTGGCGTAATTTCCTCCAACTCCGTATACAGTCTCCATTTGTCGTCGTTGTTTAGAAAAGCGTGCAGAATCGTCCCGTCTGAAGCAGCAATAAGCGTTGAGTAGCGCGGCGACACCTTAAAAGGAATCGCAACATCCAATAGTAAAAAAAGCAAAAAAGGGCTTGCCAGTAGCCAAAAACGGGAAGAACGAAGCCATTTTTTCAGTACGTTATAGGATTTTCGACTCCCTCCTTCCATTAACTTGAATGCCTTCCGCATAGCCACTGCAAAAGTTGAGATTAGACTTCTTCCAACAACGTTCGGAAGGAAACATATCTATTCAGAAAACGTACGTGATGTTTATCCTGAAATTCTTTCGCGTGGAGCTGGTCAAAGGTAAAATAATCTTCCATGGTCTGAAAATAGTACTGACACGAGAAGGTCGTTCCTTCGTTGTCTATTTCGGTCAACAGCTTAAGTACCTTATTTCCCATGGGCAATCCTGTGGCCATAATTTCGGGGATATGAACGTTTTTCATCCATTGCAGCCATTCCAACTCTAGGGTCTTATCTATGTTTACAGTAACACTGTGAAGAATCATATTGATTGTTTTTTTGTTGTCTAATTAGCGCAATATTTAAAAAAATGAGCGATTATTCGTCACAACAAAAAAATAATCTTGATTTCTTTGGCGTTTCAGGAGAAACTGGTAGCTTTATCAACTGCTCAGGCAGTCTAAAGCGTCCCTCCAATTTTAAGACCTGTCCAATGGACTATAAGGCACTCAAAGAATTGGTCAGACAGGGTGAAGGCAAACGGGTAGAGTTTAAACTCAAAACCAATCACCCCGAAAAAATCGTCCGAGAAGTGGTGGCTTTCGCCAATACTGACGGCGGGCGCCTCCTCATCGGCATCGGCGATGACCGTACTATCAAAGGCCTCAAATACGTCGACGAAGATGAATACCTTCTGACACGGGCCATCGAAAAATACTGCTCCCCTGGCATCGAATACTCTATTGACCGCATTCCCGTCGGCGAAGAGCGCGACGTGCTTGTGTTTACGGTGTATCCTAGCAAGGGGCGCCCGCACTACGTATTGCAAGAAGCCGAACACCCACGCGTGAATATGACCCTTGTCCGCAAAAAATATGTTCCCCCAAAAAACACCAATCAGGTGCGTAAAGCGTATGTACGTGTTGCGGATAAGTCTATTCAGGCAAGTTGGGAAATGAGGGAGATTTTACGCCGTAAAAACGATGACCGCAATGTTCAGTTCAGATACGGAGAAAAAGAGCGCAAGCTCATGCAGCATTTAGACCAGCACCAAAGCGTAACGGTCGATATATTTGCCCACATTGCCAATATTCCCCGAAATTTAGCCTCCAAAACCCTCGTGTTGTTGGTCCTCGCCAATGTGCTAGAAGTACATCCCGACGAAATGGTGGACCGTTTTACCGTCGCGGGCTTTTAATAAACTAAAAATCCATCACCCTCAGGAAGGATGATGGATTGTATACTACCTAAACCTCTACCATTATATTTAATTTCGGAAAGCTCCGAAATTAAATATACTTGGTTGTACTTCATATAACTTCCGTACGACCAAATTTGTTCCATAAAAACAACAGACATCCCTTTTTGTTATCAAAAACCTCTAGTTATTGGTTTTAAGGAGATTTATTTGTTGATTTTTGCTACGCTATTTTACTTCTACGGTATCCATATCCAAAATAGATGATTAGTCCCGCCGCCATCCATGCAAAAAATACAAACCACGAATTGACGGGAATTTCAATCATCAAGTAGCTGCAACAAAGCACTCCCAATACAGGAATCAAAGACCATTTGCGCAGAAAACTAAAAACAGAAAAGGCAAAAGAGAGAAATACAAAAATCAAAAACAGGTATTCTTGGTGTTGTTCATTACCAAAATGCGAAAAACCGCCAAAGATTCTTTCGCGGTTAAGAAAGGCAAACACAACCCACAAGACAGGCACAATAAATTGGCCATTGATGTAAGGTAAACTGAAGGATTTTTTAACCGTACGGCTTTCTCTTGGCAGTACCAACACACCACCACACACCAGTACAAACGCAAACAACGTCCCAATACTGGTCAAGTCGGTCACCAAAGAAGCATCCATAAACAGCGCGGGAATAGCCACCAAAAAACCAGTCATAATCGTTGCAAAAGAGGGCGTACTGTATTTGGGATGAATTTTACTGAAGGCCTTCGGCAGCAGTCCGTCTCGGCTCATGCTCATCCAAATACGCGGCTGACCTATCTGAAATACCAACAACACACTCGTAGCCGCCACAACTGCACTCACTGACACAAAATAGCCTACTTTTGGCTGACCAATCTTATCAAATACATACGCCAATGGGTCGGCCACGCCCTGAAACTCCGAATAGTTGACCATACCCGTAATCACCAACGCAATAACGATGTAAATCACGGTACAAATAATCAACGAATAAATCATTCCACGGGGTAAGTCGCGCTGCGGATTGGCACATTCTTCTGCCGTAGTTGAAATGGCATCAAAGCCGATGTAAGCAAAAAACACCGCTGATACGCCTTTCAATACGCCCCCAAATTCGTTAGGAAAGAAAGGCGTCCAGTTGTCGGTATTGATAAAAAACACACCGACCACTACCACTACCAACAGCACAAGGAGCTTTAAACCAACCATTGCATTGGCACTTTTCTTGCTTTCTTTGATACCAATGTAGGCTAAAATCGTGACCAAAATCACAATGACAAAAGCGGGTAAATTAAAAATCAGCCTTGTCTCTCCCACGATTGGAGCGGCCGTCCAAGCAAGATTTTCTAGGGGCTTACCAGCCGCCTGTGCTGCTTCATAGAGTTTAAGCGCCGTTGTAGTATCGGTTACCATCCAACGCGGCAAAATGATACCGACTCCCTGTAAAATATTATCAAAATAACTACTCCACGATATTGCGACCACGATATTGCCGATGGCATATTCTAGAATCAATGCCCAGCCGATAATCCACGCAACCACTTCGCCAAAGGTGACGTAAGAATAAGTGTAGGCACTTCCTGATACGGGTACTCGGGAGGCAAATTCGGCGTAACACAGGGCCGTAAATCCACAAGTAATGGCCGTAATCACAAATAAGAAAATAACCCCCGGCCCTCCGTCATAGGCCGCAGCGCCAATCGTCGAAAAAATCCCTGCTCCGATAACCGCCGCAATCCCCATCGATACCAAATCACGAACTCCAAGGATTTTTGACATCCCGCCGTTAGCATGGCTCTCAGCATCGGCATTTTTTAGAATTTGCTCTAATGATTTTTTTCGAAAAAGGGAATTGTTCATTGGAAGTGTTGTTTAGGGTTTAGCTTACTTTTAAAGCGGGTAAAAATAGGGATTATTACAACAAATTTCGCCAAAAACTGATTTTTCGGTGTAAAAGACACTTTTTTATCAATAAAATTAAGAGGGCTAACAGATAAGACAAAACGAAGTGTCAGCCTGCAAAAACGTTCATTAATCCAAAATGATTTACCGATTTTTAGCTTCTATGTAATCCTCCCACGTATCAATATCCGACAGGGTTTCTAACAAATAATAACCCGCCAAATCATTGTTACGTTGACTCATTTGTTTTAAATCGGTAATGGTTTCCTTCAGGAGCGTTGGCTGACTCCATGATTTATTTTCAAACAAACTTCGATGCAGGTTTTTCATTCCCAATAAGTAATACCCTCCGTCGTCGGCAGGGCCGATGACCACCTCATGGGTTTCCAAAGCGGCGAAAGCCTTTGATAAATGCGTAGACCGAATAGCCAAACAATCACTTCCTACAATGACGACACGGTCAGCGGTTTTCAATTCTGTTTCAAATGCAGCTTTCATTCGGTCGCCTAAATCGGGGCTTTCACATTGTAGTTTCTTTTCAAAGAAAGGCGCACTCCACAGGTCATGGTCGTTGATAAAATCTCCGTAGTAAACGTAAACCCGTTTTTGGGTAAATTCAACGGCCTCACTTACCCATTCATTCATGACATTTTTGGTATGTTGAAGCAACTCTATATATACATCTACGGCTTTTTCGTTACCTACCGTAGCCGCCACCCGCGTCTTCACTTTACCTAAAATCGGGTTTTTAACAAAAACAATAACTGAGTAAATCATTCGTTTGGGTTGGATAGTTGAAAGAAAGATAGTAAGATTGATAAAAAAATAGAACAATTGAGCAGTTCATACGCATTTATGAAACATTTCCTTCGGATCGCCTTTATCCTGATCACCGCCACATCATACGCCCAAGACGTTGCCTTTAAGAAAATCATTGCCAATCAAAAAGTTGACCCCACGCTCGCCACGCTCACCGAAGCCGAACAAAGTGAGTCGGGGGTAGTGCTCAAAAATCAACTTTTCATCGAATATACGTTTGATTCGTTGGGGCAGTTTTCCTGCATTCAGGGAATTTATAAGCGGATTCGTATCAATGACTCCAAAGCCATTGAAATGTACAACAAAATCATCCTTCCCGTTCCCAATACCAATGATCTCCTTTATCTGAAAGCCCGAAGTATCAGTAAAAACGGCACCGTCAAGGAAGTGGGGCTAGAAGCCGTGAAAGAATTGGAAGAACAGGGCCGCGTGTATAAAATTCTGGCCGTTGAAGGTATTGAGGCGGGCGGAGAACTAGAGTCCATCAGCTTGTTCAGGCGTAATAGCACGCTTTTTGGCTCCGAAATTTTACAAAGCGACATTCCCGTTCGTACGTCTGAGTTGAAAATCATTACGCCTTCTTACCTCCAATTTGAGGCCAAAGTGTATAATGCACCCGCTTCTATTAGAACCGACACCTTGAATGAAAAACGAACTACCACCGTTTTGGTCAATAATCTAAAACCTATTCAAGAAGAAAAATACGCCAACATAAAGGCCAATTTGGTACGAGCTGATTACAAATTATCGTACAACCTCAGCCGAGGCGAAGAACGACTGTATACTTGGCAAAGCGCCGCCGAAACGTTTTTTGATTATTTAAGAACGGGGCTCGAAGAATCTAAAAAGGCAGTAGATGCGGTATTGGTCAAGGAAAAAATCAGAGGGCTCGCGCCCGAAATCGCGATTAAGAAATTTGAAAATTATGCCAAAACCAACATTGCAGTCAAAGAAGAGGAAGATGCCGAAACGGCCGCCGCTATTTTACAAAAACAATACGCCTCCAAAGCGGGCATGATGCGCCTGTACATCACGGCGCTGGAATCGCTCAATATTCCGTACGAGATTGTCGTAGGAACCAGTCGTGCCAGTGCGGTTTTTGACAAAGAATTTGACTCTTGGAGTTTTCTGGATGAATATTTACTTTATTTCCCCACTACCAAAAAATTTCTCGACCCAGGCAGTCCTATTCTGCGGTATGGTATGATTGACCAATTTATGGAAGGAAACTACGCACTCTTTATCAAAAAGAAAAAAGCGGGCACCGAAACAATTCCCGAAGGAGAAATTCGACTGATTCCTTTTTCCACAATCGCCGACAATCACGATGACTTGGCTATGGAGGTCTCTTTTTCTCCGGCCATGGATCTGGTGCAGGGTAGAGTGACTCGCCAAATGACGGGGCATCAGGCGGCACAATTGCGCCCTTACTATCATTTTGTAAAAGCAGAAGAAGAGCGTAAAAGCCTTACCAACGAAATCATAAAATCCACGCTTAAGCCCGATGTAACCTATACTAACGTCCAAATCAAAAACACTAATCTCAACAGCGACGAAGTATTTAAACCGTTTATTTTATCTACCGACATGGTGCTGAAGAGCGTTTTGGAGCGCGCTGGCAAAAAGTATTTATTTAAAATAGGCGAGTTGATTGGGCCACAGGTTGAAATGTACAACGAAGGCACACGTCAGTTTTCGATTGATATGGGCAATGCCCACTCGTACAAACGCGTAATGAAGATTCGGATTCCAGAGGGGTATAAAATAAGCGGCTTAGAAAGCCTTAAACGTTCTATTACCGATGGTAAGGCCGAGCCCATCATGGGTTTTGTGTCTGATTATAAGATAGAAGGAAATTTATTGACCGTCACGATTGATGAGTACTACAAGCAGGTTTTACAACCGATTGAAACGTACGATATTTTCCAAAAAATCATCAATGCAGCGGCAGATTTCAACAAAGTGACACTCTTATTAGAGAAAAAATAAAAGAATCATTCGGAAACTATAACTTTGTTTTCTAATTACCCCAGCGTAATTAGGGGTGATTTTGGCCTAAACATTCACTTTTCCATCGCTTCAAATGAACTTGAAATTTTTTGGCTTACTGCTCATTTCGGGGTCTATTTTTATGGGTTGTGCTTCTTCCAAACCTGTACGCTCTTCAAGCGTTGATGCTTACAGCAATTACGACGAAGATTTGTCAGCAGTAAGGCCTAAATACAAAGAATCAGCCCCCGTCGAAACGGCCAAAAAGCCCGAAGTAAAACGGGTTTTGTCGGACCAACCACTGCACGTAAATCGTAAATTGGATGCCGTAGTGGACACCATCGCTTCTAAAAACCGCGCCATTCGTTTTGCTTCGGGGTATCGCATCCAAATTTACGTGGGCAATACGCGCAAAGAAGCCGACGACGCGCGCTTGTTTACCTATCAAACTTTTCCCGAATTAAACCCCTACTTGGTCTACAATCAACCCACTTACCGCGTCAGAATCGGCGATTTTATGACCCGTTTGGAAGCAGAACGTTATCTGCAACAAGTACGTAGCCGTTATGAGAGTGCGGTCATTTTGGCCGAAAAGATTGATTTAAAGAAAAGTTTAATGGTAAAATAGCTAAGTTTGCTGTTTAGTTGTTCAATAATTCTATATGAGAAAACGCGCACTAATTACAGGGATTACGGGCCAAGATGGTGCTTATCTGGCCGAATTTTTACTACAAAAGGGATATGAAGTACACGGTATCAAGCGCCGGAGTTCTTTGTTTAATACCCAGCGGATTGACCACCTGTATGCCGACCCGCACGAAACCGACATTCGTCTTTTTCTTCACTACGGCGACCTTTCTGATTCTACCAATATCATTCGTTTGATTCAGGAAATCCAGCCAGATGAGATTTATAACCTTGGGGCACAGTCGCATGTACGCGTCAGTTTTGAAGAACCAGAATACACCGCGCAAGTGGATGGATTGGGTACTATGCGTATTTTAGAGGCCGTTCGTTTACTGGGTATGACGCAAAAAACGCGCATTTATCAAGCTTCTACCTCTGAACTATATGGCTTAGTACAAGCCGTTCCGCAGTCAGAAACCACTCCTTTTTATCCGCGGTCTCCATATGCTGTTGCCAAGTTGTACGGATATTGGATAACGGTCAATTACCGGGAAGCCTACAACATGTACGCCGTCAACGGAATTTTGTTCAATCACGAATCTCCTTTACGCGGTGAGACGTTTGTGACCCGTAAAATCACCCGTGCTGTGGCGCGGATTGCATTGGGCTTACAAGAAAAAGTATTTTTGGGCAATCTAGACGCGCAGCGCGACTGGGGCCACGCCAAAGATTATGTAGAAGCCATGTGGCTGATGCTCCAACAGGATACTCCCGAGGATTTTGTCATTGCTACTGGAGTCACAACGCGCATCCGCGATTTCGTGCGTATGGCGTTTGATGAAGTAGGCATTGAACTTGATTTTGTGGGCGAAGGCGTTGATGAAAAAGCAATTGTTTCTAAATGCAACAACCCCGATTATCAACTACCGATTGGAAAAGAAGTGGTGGGAATTGACCCGCGTTATTTCCGTCCTACCGAAGTGGAGTTGCTCATCGGTGATCCAACCAAGGCAAATACAAAATTGGGCTGGATTCCTAAATATGATTTACCTGCTTTGGTAAAAGAAATGATTGAATCAGACTTAGATATATTCAAACGCGACCAGATTTTAGAACGCAAAGGGCACCGTCCGTTGAATTATTTTGAATAACTTTTCAATAAACCGCTCACAGTCAAGCTATTTAATCTTTTACTGTGAGCGGTTTTATTTTAAATAATCTCCTGCATCCGCTGCCGCGCAGCTTCATAAATCACCATTCCCGCCGCCACTGATACGTTCAGCGACGCAACTTTGCCTTTCATCGGAATTTTGATGTTCATATTCGACCGGCGAATTAGTTCAGGCGAAACCCCGTCTTCTTCCGAGCCCATGATAATGGCCGTAGGCGTTGTGAAATCAACATTGGTCAAAATCTGGGCAGCTTTCTCAGTACATGCAATGACCTGCACCCCACTGTCTTGTAGATACTGTACGGTGTCCATCAAATTATTCTCACGACACACTGGCAAGTGACTCAACGCTCCCGACGAAGTTTTGATGGCATCGCTATTGATTTGAGCCGCCCCACGCATCGGAACAACAATTGCATGGACACCCATACACTCTGCCGAGCGGGCAATAGCGCCAAAATTGCGCACATCCGTGATGCGGTCCAGCATCAGCAGCAGAGGCACTTCGCCTTTTTCAAAAATGCCCGCCAATATATTATGCAGCGATACATAACGGATGGCTGACACAAAGGCAATAACACCCTGATGATTTTTGCGGGTAATTTGGTTCAACTTTTCCATCGGAACGCGCTGAACTGGAATACCCCGCTCAATGGCCATTTCCAGAATATCGGCAAAACTTTGCTCCCGAAATACGATTATTTTATCAATTTCCTGCCCTGCCTTTAGTGCTTCAATCACTGGCTGCGTACCGAAAACTAGTTCTTTCTCCCGGGTTTTATCGACGGGTTTTGTGGTATGAATTGTCCTTTTTTTAGGATATTCGTTTCTTTCAAATGCCATATTCTTAGCTTTTTTTTGCAACTACCATCGCCATGCCTGGGATGGTAAAATATCGAATCGTTTTGTGTATTTTTAATCCTGCGGCCCGTTGCCACGCCTGAATTTCCTGCACCGTCCAATTGCCAGAGGTGCTGGTCAACCCAAAGAACAGACTACTGGAGCTGCCCACCAACTCGGGTTTGCCCGACAACGCAGGACGAATAAATTCATTGATGATAAAGATTCCGTCTTTGCGCAAACTACCCGCTACCCGCGCCGTTAACTCTTGGTTCTGGGCCTCCGTAAAATGATGAGCTACGTTGGATAACAGAACGGCATCATACTGGTTTTCTCCCAAATCATCCGTCAGAGCGTTACCTCCCCGACAGGTAATTCTGCTCTGTACATCCTCCGGAAGCGACGACTTCTCAATGGCTTCGGGCAAATCCAGAATGATTGCTTCAAGATTAGGTAATTTACGACAGAGAGCAGCGGCATATTGACCGTTGGCCCCGCCAATATCCAGCAAACGCGTCGCTTTTTTGGAGATAGGAACTCTTTTTTCAAACTCCCTTACCTCCGACTTGGCCACCGATTGCATCGCGTCCTGATACAGCTGCCATTGTTTTTCGTCAAACACTTCATGCGATTCCATTCCCTGCCCAGTACGAAGGTAATTCCCTAAATTGCTCACCCAATCCCAAGCTACCCGATTATTATAAACCGCAATGGCATGTACCGAATGGGGGCTTTTAGAGAAAATCCATTTTTGGGCCATGGCCGTTAAGTGAAACTGGTCATTGTCAAATGATAGGTATTCCATCGACACCAACAATCTCAGCAATTGCGCCGTAGGTCGCGGGTGTAGATGACAAGCTTCCGCAATGGTCTCCGATGTATTTTTTCCCTGATGAATAGCATCAAAAACCCCTGCATCTGCGGCTTCCATCACGGCTTTGGCCATGATAAAATACATCTGAACGTGCAACAGCGGAATGGGCACCTGATTGGTTTTCAGGGCTAGCCATTCCAGCGGATTTTCGGGAGCGACGCGGAGTTGCATATTATTTAACCCCTTTCCCCACTTGGGGGTAGGGGCAGGGGGATGGGGGTTGATTAGCAAAAAACCCGTCTGAATAATTTCAGACGGGTTTATGCCAAGTTTCTTCTGTAAAAATGCTTATGCTTCGGCCAGTTCAGGCAATTCAATGTGAACGAATGACTTGTTGTCACGTCCGCGAGAGAATTTCACTGTACCGTTTGCCAATGCAAATAACGTATAGTCACGGCCAACACCTACATTGCGGCCTGGGTGGTATTTAGTACCACGCTGACGCACGATGATGTTACCGGCTGTAGCAGGCTGGCCACCGTAGATTTTAACGCCAAGGCGCTTACTTTCCGATTCACGACCGTTTTTAGAACTACCTACACCTTTTTTGTGTGCCATTTCTTTGGATATTTTAAAATTTTAAGATGCGATTAATTAAAGAATTAGCCGACGATTGCATCAATTTTCACTTTCGTTAATGCCTGACGGTGACCGTTTTTCTTCACGTAGCCTTTACGACGTTTTTTCTTGAAAACAATCACTTTCTCACCTTTAAGGTGCTCAACGATTGTGGCTTTTACACTGGCACCTGTTACCGTCGTTGCTCCAATGCTTATGGTTCCTTCGTTATCCACCAACAATACTTTTTCAAATACGAGCGCAGCGTCCACATCTCCTTCCAAACGATTGGTAAAGATTTGTTGGCCCTCTTCAACTTTAAATTGCTGTCCCGCGATTTCTACGATTGCGTA
>JAIXPV010000308.1 GCA_027486105.1 Runella sp.
GGCGCCGGGAAAACCACCGCCATGCGTATTTTGTGCGGGTTGCTTTCTCCAACCTCGGGGCAGGCCACCGTTGCTGGTTTTGATGTGTATCATCAAAACGAAGAAATCAAAAAGCAAATCGGCTACATGAGCCAAAAGTTCTCATTGTACGAAAACCTGACCGTGCGCGAAAACATTCAGTTTTTCGGCGGCATTTATGGCCTTTCGCGTCAAGAATTGAAAGACAAAACCAACGTGCTCATCGACCGCCTCGGCCTACACAACGAAGCCAACAAACTCGTTGGGGCTTTGCCGTTGGGTTGGAAACAAAAAATCTCATTTTCGGTCGCCATCCTTCACCACCCCAAAATTGTCTTTCTCGACGAACCCACGGGCGGCGTAGACCCCATCACCCGTCGGCAGTTTTGGGACATGATTTACGAGGCCGCCCACGACGGTATCACGGTGTTTGTTACCACGCACTACATGGACGAAGCCGAGTACTGCGACCGCGTTTCGATCATGGTCGACGGGGCCATTGCGGCATTGAATACCCCCGCAGGGCTCAAAAAACAGTTCAATGCCCACAATATGGACGAGGTCTTTCTACAACTGGCAAGGGGAGCAAAACGAGGTGATTAAGTTTAGCTGCTTTACAGTGTTTTAGACTTTGACAAAGTTTCTGAAGTCATTTATACATAACAAACATAAAAACTCCCCATTTAGGGGAAGGGGGCTTATGAAAACCTTTTTTGCCTTTATCCAAAAAGAATTTCGGCACGTATTGCGCGATAAACGCAGTTTGGTGATTCTGTTTGGCTTACCCGTCGTGATGATGATTCTGTTTGGTTTTGCGTTGTCGAGCGAAGTCAAAAACTCCAACGTTGCCATCCTTGATTATGCCCAAGACGATGCGTCGCGTATGTTGATTGACCGAATCGACCAGAGCCAGTATTTCAGCGTGCACCAAAAACTGCATTCGGAAGCCGAGATTGATCAAGTTTTTCGAAAAGGGGAAGTTCGTTTAGTGGTTATTTTTCCACAACATTTCCAGCAAGACCTCCTCCACAGCAATCACGTGCAGGTGCGCCTCGTTGGCGATGCATCCGACCCCAACACGTCCAACATCGTCGTTAACTATGCGTCAAATATTTTTCGGGATTACCAAAATGAGCTTAGTAACAACAAAAAACTACCGTACAGCATCGAAACCGAAACCCGAATGCTGTACAACCCTCAGTTAAAAAGTTCGTACAACTTTGTTCCAGGCGTAATGACCCTGATTTTGATGCTGTTGGGCGCCATGATGACCTCGGTTTCGATTGTCAAAGAAAAAGAAATGGGCACCATGGAAATTCTGTTGGTATCGCCCATGCGCCCGCTGTTGGTGGTGTTGAGCAAGGCCATTCCGTACATGGTGCTGTGTTTTATCGACGTTGTTATCATTCTGCTCTTGGCGGTTTTTCTGTTGGAAATGCCCATTCGAGGCAGCTTGTTTTTGCTGTTGGCCGAAAGCCTGCTGTTTATTATCACTACGCTCTCGTTGGGGCTGCTGGTTTCGTCGGTGGTTGATTCGCAGCAAACGGCCATGTTTTTGTCGTTGGTCGGTTTTCTAATGCCCGCGTTGGTATTCAGCGGCTTTATGTTTCCCATTGAAAATATGCCCTTACCGCTGCGAATTATGAGCAACATCGTGCCGACCAAATGGTATTACAGCATTGTACGGGCCATCATGGTCAAAGGATTAGGCTTTTCGTACGTCATCAAACAAACCTTGATTTTGGTCGGCATGACCGTCTTTTTTCTGGGCATTGCCATTCGTAAGTTCAAAATTCGGCTGGCTTAAACACTATCATCATGAGAAATCTTTTCTTTTTACTGCAAAAAGAGTTTCGGCAAATTTTCCGAAATCCGACCATCCTGCGGATGATTTTGTTGATGCCCATCATTCAACTCATCGTCATTCCCTTGGCTGCCGACTACGAAATCAAACAGATTTCTATCAGCGTAGTCGACCAAGACCATTCTCCTTACGCTCGGAAGTTGGTCCAAAAACTGACAGCTTCGGGCTATTTTCAGTTGGTCGAGTACACCCAGTCTTACGCGCAGGCTACCCAAACCGTAGGCGATGGCAAAACCGACTTGATTTTAACCATCCCTCCCCATTTTGAGCGCGACCTGATTAAGTTAAACAAAGGACAAGTGTATTTGGCCGCCGACGCCGTCAATGGCGTTCGGGCGGGCTTGGGCACGGCCTACGCTTCCCAAATGATTGGAGATTTTAACCGTGAGATTCGGGAAGAATGGATGCTTTTGCCAAAGTTTAACGAAATCCCGCAAATTGAAATCACTTCGGCCAATTGGTTCAATCAGCACTTTGATTACCACCTGTTTATGGTCCCTGGCATCATGGCAATTCTGGTCACGATGGTGGGGGCTTTTTTGACGGCACTCAACATCGTCGCCGAAAAAGAAGTGGGCACCATTGAGCAAATCAACGTAACTCCCCTCAAAAAACACGAGTTTATTTTGGGAAAACTGATTCCATTTTGGGTATTAGGCATGGTTTCCATCACGCTCGGAATGTTGATTGCCTTTCTCGTATTCCGCATCCTGCCCGTAGGTTCGTACCTGACTGTTTATGCTTTTTCGGCGGTGTATTTATTGGGGGTTTTAGGAATCGGCCTGCTCATCAGCACCTTTGCCGATACCCAACAACAAGCTACCCTTTTCGCCTTTTTCTGCATGATGGTGTTCATTTTGTTGGGTGGCCTGTACACGCCTATCGAAAGTATGCCCGACTGGGCGCAGTGGCTGACGAAAGCCAACCCGCCCGCGTACTTCATCAAAGTCATCCGGGCTGTTTATATCAAAGGAAGTACCTTCACTGACCTGCTACCTGATTTTTTTGCCATGGTCGGTTTTGCCATTTTGTTTAATGGATTGGCGGTCTTGAATTATCGAAAAAGAAGTGCATAAAAGTCGTTATTTTGTAAAATCAATTTAAAAACTGGCATGAACATTCTGATTCGCAAAGGAACACCAGAGGATTTTCCTGCTATCTTCCAACTGATTCAGGAATTCGCGGTATTTCAGAAAACGCCCGAAAAAGTGACCATCACCCTCGACCAAATGCTGGAAAACAAAGACCTTTTTCAGTGTCTTGTGGTGGAGAAGGAAAATGCCCAACTCATTGGTTTTGCCTCTTTTTTCATGGCCTATTATTCATGGTCGGGCAAGGCGCTGTACCTAGATGATTTGTACGTAAAAAAAGAATTTAGAGGCCACCAAATCGGCACCTAATTGCTTGACCGACTGATTGATTACGCCAACGCCGAACAGTGCAAAAAAGTCCGCTGGCAAGTTTCTCACTGGAACAAGGAAGCCATTGAATTTTACCAAAAAATGGGCGCAAAGGTCGATGACACCGAAATCAATTGTGATTTGCATCTATAAGTAAATCACGCAAAGCCGCGAAGGTGCAGAGGAATTTATACACTCTTTTTCTCTGCACCTTTGCGTGATTCAACTTTTTCCTTACTTATACACTTTCTCATAATACTCCGCCGCCATGCGGTCGGAGTTGAAAAAGTCCCCGACTTCGTTCATGCTACGCAAAACCATTTCTTGCCAATCGTTGGGACGCTCATAATACAGGGGCAGTATCTCATTTTCCAACACATTCAACATATTCGACATATCTTCCCAATCGCGGGCTGATTCCGACGCTACGGGTACAATGAAAGAATTCTCTCCGTGCCGCGCAAACTCACACACCCAGCCGTCGTAGGTTGAAAAATTCAGGCTAGCGTTCATGGCTGCCGTCATACCACTCGTACCCGATGCCTCGCGTGGCACAATCGGGGTATTGAGCCACACATCAGCGCCTTGTTTTAGTTCTTTCGACAACGCCAATTCGTAGCCCGTCAACACCGCCATGTTTGGGTATAAATGACTCAAGTAAAACAGTTGATTGAAGGTATAAATGGCCCCTTCATCTTTTGGATACGGTTTTCCTGCCCATATAAACTGAATCGGAAAATCTTTATTTCGCATGAGTCGGTCAAACCGCTCGCGGTCGCGGGTAAGGAGTTCGGGGCGCTTGTAAGCGGCAAAACGCCGCGCCCAAACAACCGTCAAAATATTGGGGTCAAACAACTTACCCACCTGATCGGCTACGGTTTTGAAAAGTTCTCGTTTGAGTTCTTTTTTACGATTTTCCAGCCCATCCAAATCGTTTTTAAGGCGTGCTTTTTCGAGTTCAGCATCCACCCAAGAGGCTTTATGCTGCGAATTGGTCACGTGCGTAATCTCACAAATATCTCCCGCTGCACTCCACATTCTGCGCGACACTTCACCGTGCAATTTGGAAACGGCATTGGCCTGATGACTCAACCGCAGCGCCGCCAATGAATGACTAAAAATAGTATCGTGCGGGCCAATACCCGTGATTTTTCGGACGCTATGCAGCGGAACACCCGCAAAAAAACTTAGGCTCTCCAAAAAGTGAATATCGTGTTTTTCGTTGCCTGCTTCTTCGGGCGTATGCGTCGTAAATACCATTCTTTTTTTGACAGACTCCCTCTTCCCCAACTTTTTATATAAGTAGTACACCGACGATACCGCATGGGCTTCGTTGAGGTGATAGACGTCTGGTTCGTAACCGATTTCATCCAAAAACTTGGCACCACCGACGCCCAGAAGCATACATTGCATCACTTTTACGGCGGCATCAGAATCATAAAGACGGTAGGATATTTGGCGTGCCCATGGCTCGTTTCCGTCGGTATCAGTCGTTAAAAAAAACAAGGGAACCGTTCCAAACAGCTTCGGGTCCAAAAAATAAGCCGCTACCCAAACGGGTTGATAAGCGATGGTGATTTGAAAACGTACGCCCGTGTCTTTCAGGAAACTATACATTTTTTCCCGAAACTGCGGCACCATACTGTTGTCGGTGGCCCGTACTTGGTCATAATACCCATGTTTCCACAAGATACCGATACCAATGAGATTCTGGCGCAAATCATGAGCGCTTTTCATGTGCGAGCCCGCCAGAAATCCCAGCCCTCCCGAGTACGTTTTTAGGGCTTGATCAATGGCAAATTCCATCGAAAAATAAGCCACCGATTTTTTGAAACGGGGGTCTATCACGTACGGATGGGCATACGCTGAAGGAAGTTTTTTAGCCATAATTACGTTGCAATCACAGGTTGAAGAAGGTGCTAAACTAAGGAAATTTCCATTTACATCGGGCAATAACTCAATTTTCTTAGGATGAGGGTCAATATTTATTCAAGTTTTCAACGCACACAACGGCGTAATAGTCTCTGAAGAAGTCGTTTTTGTGGGCTGTCTAGATAAAAATCACCGACCACTTTTGCAAATACAGTCGTATTATCATACTTTTGCACCCACAAAATACCGAGAGGTATTTCGGGCCCATAGCTCAGTTGGTTAGAGCATCTGACTCATCAAGGACAGTTCTTTAAGAATTGTCGCCGGTGCCGCTGATAAGTAATTATCAGACGTGAAAGGGGTTAATTCAGGGAAACCTTAACGGGTAGCGCCGATGGTAATCCTGAGCCAAGCTAAGTGAAAGGTTTAAGAGTAACTTGGAAGGTGCAGAGACTAAGAAGTGAGGAAACCAACCGATAAGCTTCTATTAACGCCCCTCACCCTAATTCCAATTCTGTTCGGAATGGGTGGTGAGATAGTCCTACTACTTCGGGAAATCGAAGGAAAGTGAATCAGGTGGTCGCAGGTTCGAGCCCTGCTGGGCCCACACTCACAAAAGCACTTAACAGCAATGTTAGGTGCTTTTGCTTTTTAAAGCCAAAATTGGGGTCAGTCGGAAAAGTTGGGGGGTGAGAAAAAAATCAGTTGTTTTGCATTGAATCAATTTTGAATACATTGCAA
>JAIXPV010000181.1 GCA_027486105.1 Runella sp.
CCAATCACAAACAGCATTAACAAGCCGTAATATACATTCACAAACTCAATTCCGCGCCCGTAGCCCACCACGATTCCATAACTCGCCAAGCCTCCCAAGCCCCAGCCAATAGCCCCCGCAAGGGTAGCGGCAAAGGCTTTGGCGTACCAGTCGGTACGTTTGGCCACGAGCAAAACGCTCAGCGAACCAATGGCCCCCGCCCAAGCCGCGCCGTGTTCATGACCGAATTGTCCGCGAATGGCCCATGCCGTCCCGAGCGCCATTCCTACTATGAGCATTGCAAAATAGAGTTGTTTGTTTTTCATCGTGATAGAAGATGTTTTAAGGGTTTAGTAACGTTTTTTGATATACAGTTTTATCAAGAAAAAGGGCTACTTTAGGCCGTATTTTGGGTCGCTGAGTTTCTCTGTGCACCTCTGTTTCTCTGTGGTTAATAAATCAGAAAACAATAGCCCAAAATGCGGCAGAAGAAGTATTATATTTCGTAATTAGAAACTCATTATAATAAAGTGGAAATAGCCGAAAAAACCGTCAAGAAGACCTTTTCTTGGCCCATATTTGATGAAACCGAAGTAGAAGCCGTGGCCGAAGTCGTACGCAGCGGCAAATGGGGCAACCCCGATTGTGGCGATTTGGTCGAGACTTTTGAGAAAGAATTTGCCGCGTATTGCGGCAGCAAGTACGCCGTAAGCTGCGTCAACGGCTCGGTGTCGCTGCGGTTGGCACTCATTGCCTGTGGCGTAAAGCCCGGCGATGAGGTCATCGTACCACCTTATACGTTCATTACCACGGCCTCCACGGTCATTGAGGCAAACTGCGTACCTGTATTTGTGGATTTGGACCCCGATACGTACAACATTAGCCCCCAAGCCATCGAGGCCGCCATTACACCGCGTACGAAGGTCATTATTCCCGTGCACTTCGGAGGACAGGCCTGCGACATGGATGCCATCATGGACATTGCCAAACGCCACAACCTTCGCGTCATTGAAGATGCCGCACACGCGCACGGTGCCGAATACAAAGGCAAAAAACTGGGTTCCATCGGTGATGTGGGTAGTTTTAGTTTTCAATCGTCCAAAAACCTCACGGCGGGCGAAGGCGGAATCGTGGTGACAGACGACGACGAACTCTACGCCATGATGAACTCCCTCCGCAACGTGGGTCGCATCGAAGGCGGGCAGTGGTACGACCATTATAACCCAGGTTGTAACTACCGCATTACGCAAATGCAGGCGGTATTGCTCTCGGCCCAGCTCAAACGGTTGGAGGCGCAAACCCTAACGCGAAACGAAAATGGCCTGTATTTGAATCAATTGTTGGAACAAATCGAGGGCATTACCCCCCTAAAACGCGACTTGGACATCACCCTGCATTGTTACCATATTTACATTTTCAAATACGACAAAACGCACTTTGGCGGACTGGGCAAAACCGAATTTGTGGAGCGTTTGGCGGCAGAAGGTGTGCCCTGTTTCCGAGGATACCCGCATCCGTTGTACAAACAGCCCTTATTTCAAAACAAGAACTTTATGTGCTACGCCATCCCTGACGAGGTGGACTATACGCACGTAAATTGTCCCGTAGCCGAGCGCGCTTGCAGCGACGAAGCCGTTTGGATTTTGCAACATGCGATGTTGGGGACAAAAGAAGACATGGAGTCATTTGCGGCTGCTGTTAAGAAAGTACAAAGTGAAGTTTAAAAATGGAGGTCACAAAGTCACACAGAGTTTCGCCACAGAGTACCACAAAGTCAGTGAGACTCCGTGTATCCACTCTGTGAAACTCCGTGACCATTTTATTGGAAAGCAATGCAAAAAATAATCTTAAAACTGTATTTCATCGTAATAACAGCACTCACGCTCACAAGCTGCGGGTCAAAGATCACCATCGAAGATCGCGCCCTGCGCGACGGCTGGATGATTGCCTCCTCCAAAGAAGTATCTGGCGATGCCAAAGCCCTCTCGGAGAAAATCAACACTTCCGACAAATGGTACAAAGCCACGCTACCCACAACCGTCTTGGGTGCTTTGGTAGACGCGGGCGAGTACAAAGATGTATTTTACGGTAAAAACCTTGAAAAAATTCCCCGTGCGCGTTTTGAAAATACCTGGTGGTTCAGAAATACTTTTACCGTTGATGATTTTGACGACCAAAAAGAACAAGTGCGATTATTGGTGGAAGGCATCAACTACCGAGCCAATTTTTGGGTAAACGGCAAACAAATCGCCACGCAGGACACGCTTTTCGGGGCGTTTCGTCAGTTTGATCTGGACATTACGCAAGCGGTCAAAAAAGGAGAAAACACGCTTTTGGTAGAAATATTTCCGCCCAAAGTTCGTGATTTTTACATGGGCTACGTCGATTGGGCCCCCACCCCTCCCGACCATTTTATGGGTATTTACCGTGATATTCGCCTCAAACGTTCGGGTAAAGTATCACTTAATGCACCGTTTGTGGCTCCCGATGTAGATACAAAAGACCTCACTAAAGCAAGCGTGACCGTCAGCACCGAGGTGCAGAACCACAGCACCGAAGCCAAAACGATAGAGGTCTCGGGAAAAATCGAAGACATTACGTTTAAGAAAACCGTCAAATTAGCGCCAAACGAGCGGCAGGAAGTGAAGTTTACACCGCAGGAATTTACCCAATTGAACCTCAAAAACCCACGTCTTTGGTGGCCAAACGGGTTGGGTGAACCAGCAATGTATAAACTCGAATTGGAGGTCAACGACCAGGGAACGGTGCAGGATAGTCAATCCACAAAATTTGGCGTACGAAAAATTGAAACGGCACTCAACGACAAAGGCGTACGCGGCTACAAAGTCAACGGCCGCGATGTATTGATCAAAAGTGCGGGTTGGGTAGATGATTTATTTTTGCGCTACATGCCCGAAAAAGACGCCGCACAACTACGTTACGTAAAAGAAATGAACCTCAACTCACTGCGTTTTGAGGGGGTTTGGGGCAACAATCATCACCTCTACGACCTCTGCGACGAAAACGGGATTCTGCTCATGGTCGGTTGGAGCTGTCAGTGGGAATGGCCCGATTATCTGGGCATGGAGCTGAAAATGAAACCCGGCGACGAAAACCTACCCATCAATGAAGGCGTGGACCTATACGCGGTAAAACTCACGCCACAGGAAGAAACATTGCTTTCAAATTACTTCCGCGACCAAGTCAAATGGTTGCGCAATCACCCAAGTATTTTCACGTGGGCGGGCGGTAGCGATGCCATGCCGAAGCCATCTTTGGAAAAAATGTATCAGGA
>JAIXPV010000375.1 GCA_027486105.1 Runella sp.
AGCGGGGGGGAAATCAATAAGTGCTACCCTGATAAGCGGTTCCTATTCTGGTCAGCATGATTTCGGCTACATATGCTACATGCCCGAAAAAATCACCATTGAAAATCTGCGTATCGACGACTCCCAGCATCCAGAAAATTACCAAGGACCTGCGATTTTCGCAAATTTCAATCCACAAATGACGGACAATTCTTATCAAGAAAAATTTCCTTATGTTAAAACTAAGGAGGTCATTATCAGAAATATAACAGCTGTTAGTGGAAGAGCACTTCGAATCAGTGATAATCCGTTTATGTTCAGGGAAGTAAAGATTAACACTGGCCAGTGACATTATTCAGTAGATGCTTGAATTGTATAGTATTTCACCCATACCACTGCCGCAGCTAACTAATCATTATTCTGACCAAACCAATAAATCAAATGACTCAGTCGGCTAAAAGTGTGCTAGTATTTGGTGTTTACCTTACGATAGTAGGTGCAACGCTCTTGATATTACCTAATCTCTTTCTTACAGTAATTGGTGTGGCTAATACCAGTGAAGTTTGGATAAGATTATCTGGGATTTTGCTAATGGCGCTATCAGTTTATTATATCGTTGCCGCCAAACACCATCTACCCGTTATTTTTAAAGTTACTGTCTGTATTCGTTGCAGTATTATTTTTTTCTTCTCTGGGTTTGTTTATCTCCAAATGATGGAACCTGTAATGCTCACCTTTGCAGCCTTTGATTTTGCGGGTGGGGTTTGGACTTATTTTACTATGAAGAAGGAGGGCAGTTGGTAGAATCTATTTTGTAATGGCATTTACTTTGGGGTAGATATAATTCAGATGAAAACTGTAGAAAACTCCCCAATTTTATCGCCAAATAACCGCTTTTTATCATCAAAAGACTTCCACACGCCCCCGATAGCATTCAATTTCCCCCATTTTCTTTTTACTTTGTGCGCTAAAATTAGATAATACGTCAACTACTGTCACATCAAACTAAAACCTGAATGAGAAAACTACTCCCCCTTTTTATCATCTTACTTTTGTGCAACATTGCATGGGCACAAATCCCGTCCCCCAAGGAGCATTTTGGGTTTAACGTCGGCGACGATTATATGCTCGCCAATTTTACTCAAACCGAAGAGTATTTCAAGAAGTTGGCGGCCTCTGACCGCGTAAAACTGCTTTCCATCGGTAAGACCGAAGAAGGACGTGATCAGCCGATGATGATTATTACCTCACCCGAAAACCACAAAAAACTGGCTCGTTATCAGGAGATTTCGACCAAATTGGCCCGGGCTGAAGGCCTCACCGACGTGCAAGCCAAAGCCATGGCCGAAGAAGGCAAGGCCGTAGTGTGGATTGACGGCGGTATTCACTCCAACGAAACCGTGGCGTGGATGCAACTCATCGAAACCGCGTATCAGCTGGTGAGCCGCAAAGATGCCGAAGTAACGCGTATTTTGGACAATGTTGTTATCCTCTTGACCCACATCAACCCCGACGGGCAAGAACTGGTAGCCAACTGGTACATGCGCAATCCAACCCCTGAAAAACGTACATTAGACCATTTGCCCAAGTTGTACCAGAAATACGCAGGTCACGACAACAACCGCGATTTTTTCATGCTGCAACTGAAAGAAACCCAAAACGTGGGTCGTCAGTTGTTTGTTGATTGGATTCCGCAGATTATGTACAACCACCACCAACGCGGTCCAGCAGGGTCGGTTTTGGCGGGACCTCCGTACCGCGACCCGTTCAACTACGTATTTCACCCTTTGATGATTACAGGTATTGACGCCCTTGGAGCGGCCATGATCAACCGCCTTATTGCCGAAGAAAAACCTGGTTTTACGCGTTTGGGCGGTTCGGTGTTTTCTACATGGTACAACGGCGGCTTGCGTACTACTACGCACTTCCACAACCAAATCGGATTGTTGACCGAAATTATCGGCGGACCTACGCCCGAAACCGTCCCTTTGGTGCCTAACCGTTTGATTCCCAACGGTAATACGCCTTTCCCAGTTACGCCTCAGAAATGGTATTTTAAGCAATCTATCGACTATTCTGTATCGTGTAACTACGCCGTGTTGGACTACGCAGCTCGCCACCGAGATGAGTTGTTATACAACATTTACGTCATGGGCAAAAACTCCATTGAGCGCGGAAGCAAAGATTATTGGACGCTTTCTCCCAAACGTTCAGATGCGATTGTTGCCGCTCAAAAAAATGACAAAAGCGCTCAGCCCGAATCGGGTACTCCAGCCCCTGACCCCTTTGGTATGAGAGGGGGGATTCCGACAAAATACTACGATATGGTGTTGAAAGATACCAACGGACGTGATGCACGCGGCTATATTATCTCGGCCAACCAGCCAGATTTTGCCACGGCTACAAAGTTTGTGAACGCGCTGATTCGTACGGGAATTTTGGTCCATAAAGCCACGGCTGAATTTACGGTTGCTGGCAAAAAATATCCCGCAGGTTCGTTTATCGTCAAAACGGCGCAGTCGTTCCGCCCGCACGTATTGGATATGTTTGAGCCCCAAGATCACCCAAATGACTTCCCGTATCCAGGTGGCCCTCCAACGCGACCTTATGATGCCGCTGGCTGGACATTGGCCTACCAGATGGGCGTGCAGTTTGACCGTTTGCTAAATGCTTTTGATGGCCCATTTGAGCGTATCCCTTACGGCGAATTGCAAACCCCGTCGGGTAAAATCGACGCTGCCGCTCCCGCAGGGTATACATTGAGTAGCCGCGCCAATAACTCTTTTATCGCGGTCAACGATTTGTTGGGCGCGGGCATTCCGGTGTTTAGAATGCCGCAGGGAATCGGTGCCGCAGAAGCAGGTGCTTTTTATGTGCCTGCCTCCGCAAAAGCCAAAATACTGTTGGAAAAAGCCGCTAAAGACTTAGGGATTATAGCCACAGGCGTGGCCAAAAAACCCACAGGGGCCATGGTAAAAGTAGCACCGATGCGCATTGCGCTTTGGGATACCTACGGTGGTTCGATGCCTTCGGGTTGGGTGCGGTTGTTGATGGAGCAGTATCATTTTCCAATCGATGTCATCTACGCCCAGACCCTTGATGCGGGCGACTTGAAGAAAAAATACGACGTGATTATCTTCGTAACCCGGGCTATCCCTGCCGTAATTTCGGGCCGTACAGAAGGTGAGTATGGTGGATTTGGAGGCAGAGAGCCTAAAGTAGAAGAGATTCCCGATTCGTTCCGTCCGTGGTTGGGGCGTATTACGGCTGATAAATCTATTCCGCAGATTAAGAAATTTTTGGAAGAAGGTGGCAAGGTAGTAACCATCGGTAGCAGCGCCAACTTAGCGTATCACCTGGGGCTCCCCGTTCGGAATGCACTCGTTGAAATGACCAATGCTGGAACTGAACGCCCGTTGCCTGCCGAAAAATATTATATTCCAGGCAGTATTTTGCGCGTAACGCTTGACTCAACCCAGACCGCTACTTGGGGAATGCCCTCTCAAAGCGACGTGTATTTTGATTCAAGTCCAGTGTTCAAATTAGCGCCTGATGCCATCGCCAAAGGACAAGTTAAGCCGTTGCTGTGGTTCTCAACCAATAAGCCACTTCGCAGCGGATGGGCATGGGGACAGCCTTACTTACAAGACGGTATTACGGCTTTTGAAGCCCCAGTAGGAGCGGGGAAATTGACCGTGTTTGGCCCCGAAATTACCTTCCGGGCGCAGGCACAGGGCACGTTTAAGCTGCTCTTTAATCAGTTGTATTCAACGAATCCATAGCCACGGCTAGCATCGTTTAAGTTTTTTGGGCGCTAAGCAGAGCTGAACTGCTTAGCGCCTTTTTTTTATATTTTTCCAATAAACAATAAACACGAGTTACGCTTTTCATTCTTCCAAACCGAAGAGAGTGTCAAGGTAATACATTCCGTTTTTCTTTTTCATCCAATGTTTTTGGTTTCGATTTCGGGTAGACAATCAAATGTAAACTCAACCAAAACAATTGGTATTTTTTAGGGAGCCATGGCCTCAGCGACAACGTTGACATTTACATACCGTTTCGGAAATTGCTTAATTTTAGAGGTTGTAGAGTAAATATCCTAATTGGAGTGTGTTTATTGTGTATTATAGCTTTATAGGCTATTTTTGGGCAATTCGTTAGTAGTACCTTACTGATGGACAATTATTTCTTAAAAATCGCCATTTTTTGCTCTGACGGATGATAAAGATTACCTTTTAGATGGATTTTATAAGTCTTTTTTTGATTCCTAAAAGTGTTTTTAGATAATTTTTGGGTATCGTAGTGTGGGTATATTTTTATGAGGTCTTTTGACGGAGCAATGACCCCAAAATAGTTAAGATTAGATAATTATGCTTTTATTTTCTATCACACTATACACGAATAAATCTGCCACGGGTAGTCACAGGGTTATTGCGTTTTTAGGAGCTACTTTTCCTCGTTTTCTGTGGCTTATCGCTTTTTTGGGGCTCACCATCGGGGTATCTTCAAAGGCGGCGTTGGGCCAAAAAAAGATTGATAGGTTTTTAACCCTTAAAGGGCAGCCCCGTCTAGATAGCCTAGAACTTTACTATGTATCGGTTTGGGAAGATATGGACAGTACTACGGCTTTTAAAGAAATCAATTTTGTCAGAACCTACGCTGATAAAACCCGAGATGAATTGCTAGCGGTCTATTCAGAATATTTAAAAGCGCGGTACCATCTCAGGGGGGTAGAACGAAACTTGAAAATCGTTTACGGTTACCTCCAAGCTATTCAAGCAAAGTTGAATAAACAAAAACCAAGCCCGCTTAAGGAGCGCTTGAATGCAGACATTGAACATTATTTGGGGGGGATTTTATACGTCGAACGCACAAATTCAGTTAAAGGAATTACTCACCTTCTCTCGGCAGATTTGACCTACCGAAAAATAGGCTACGAAAATATTCAGTTTGCCGACCGAAAACTCGCGCATTTAGGCCTATATTATCAAGTAGAAGTGGGGGATTATAAAACGGCCATGGGATATTTTAAAGAGGCCGAATTGTATATTGATAAAGATCGTATCGATAAATACCGAATTGCTTTTTATAAAGATTATGCCAATTGTTTTGCCAGACTCAAGCAGTACGACAAGGCCATTAAGTATAATCAATTGGCGATGGCGCAGATTCGTCTCAAAAGAGATAGCCTTAAAGTCGGTACCATCAGCGGCAATATCGGTGAAATTATCCTCAATGAGTTTGCGAATCCCATCGAATCCGAGCCTTATTTTCACAAAGAATTGCTCTATCGCCAGCGCTACAAACCCCATGGAATAGATGACATTGCTAAGGTGTACGGTAACCTGTGCCAGGTGGCTGGGCTCAAGAAAAACCCAGAAGAAGTGGTAATCTATTTTAATAAAGCCCTCAAAACCATTGAAATGTATAAAGACACGGTTGACCGGCATAGCATCCTGATGTCTATCTACCGAAATCGTATGGCGGCCGATACGCTCCTTGGAGATTACAAAAGTGCCTTTCGGTATGAAAAATTATACTATGAAGAGTTAATGGCCAGCCTGCGTCATAATCTGAGAGTAGCTACTTCGGAAGCTTCCATTAAGTTTGACGTTGAAAAAAGTAGGCTCCGAGCCGAGCTTGCCAACCAGCAAGCCAAGAATTCCCGCTTTTGGGTGTTTGTTATTTCCTTGTTACTGTTGGTGGCGCTGATTGGTGGGTATTTCTTGTATTATCGACAGCGGGCCAAGAAAGATGAACTCGCCCAACGCTTGTCTTTTGAACAAAAAGAAGCCGAACGTTTGGCAGAGTTGGACTTGCTTAAAACCCGTTTTTTTGCCAATATCTCCCACGAATTCCGAACGCCGCTGACGCTTTTGGTGGGGCCGTTGGCTGATTTTCAAAAAAAATACCCCGCTGAAGCCATGATTCCAGTCATGCAGCGAAATTTGGTAAGGTTGCAAGTGTTAATCAATCAACTGCTCGACTTGTCGAAACTAGAAGCGGGCAAGATGGAGCCGCAGATTCAATATGGAGATTTGCCGCCATTTTTTCAGTATTTGTTTGCCTCTTTTGAGTCACTGGCTCAGAGCCGAAAAATTATGTTTCAACGCTCACAGAGCCACGAACATCAAATGGCTTATTTTGACGAGGATAAATTGGAAAAAATTGTGACGAATCTGCTTTCCAACGCTTTTAAATTTACCCCCGAAAACGGTCGGGTGATAGCCGAAATTGCTTATGTATCATCTGCCGAAGCTTTGGGGGGGGCATTGATTACCATCACCATTACAGACAGCGGCATCGGCATTGACCCCCAACGACTGCCGCGTATCTTTGACCGTTTTTATCAGGTCGACGATAGCCAACGACGGGATTATGAAGGTACGGGTATTGGGCTAGCGTTGGTGAAAGAGCTAGTGAATGCCCTTCAGGGCACGATTGAGGTAAAAAGCACGTTGGGAAAAGGTACAGTCTTTGTGATTAATTTACCCTGCGACCAAGCCCATTGGGGCGGCCGAGTGCTCAATACCGAGCCCAATATTGTTCTTCAAAAAAGCCCCGTTGTGTCTTTGATTGAAGAACCCAAAGTATTGCTTCCCGCCGCCACTAAGGCCGATTTACCCATTTTGCTGATTGTTGAAGATAATCCTGACTTGCGCCAATATGTACGCGGTATTTTTGGCGAGCACTATCAGATAGAAGAAGCGCAGGATGGAGAAGACGGATTGAGAAAAGCCATAGAATTGGTGCCCGATATTGTGATTTGTGATTTGATGATGCCGCGCCTCGATGGTTTTGGTTTTTGCAAAGCCTTGAAAACAGATTTGCGCATCAACCACATCCCAGTGGTGATGCTGACCGCCAAAGCAACGCTCGAAGATCGTCTGGAAGGATTAGCGCTCGGAGCAGATGATTATTTGGCGAAGCCGTTTAGCACAGATGAACTCCTAATACGGGTGCAAAACCTACTACAACAGCGGTTGGTTTTACAACAGAAATACCTCCAAACCGCCGTACTGGCGGAGCCACTGCCAATGGTCGAAGTGGCGCCCTCAATGGATGAACTGTTTTTAGAAAAGGCACTGGGAATTGTTGAACATAACACTGCCGACAGCAGTTTTGACGTAGAGGCTTTTGCCGAGGCCATGAGTATGACCTCGGTGCAGTTAAGGCGCAAGTTGAAAGCCCTGACTGGCCAAACCGTGACGGTGTTTGTAAGAAATTATCGACTAGAAAAAGCGGCAGAATTGCTGCGAAGTCGGGCTGGAACTGTATCAGACATCGCGTACCGAGTAGGGTTTGAAAGTCTTCCCTATTTTTCCAAAGTATTTCAGGAAAGGTTTGGAAAAGCGCCGTCGGAGTGGCATTAGATAAGGCGATTGAAAACAAAATGATTATGGATAAACTCAAGTGCCTAACGATATTTTTTTTACACTATTTTATAAACTATGAAGGCTACCCGCAGGATATTATCTTATCATCGGACCGAAAATTGCCTATCAATATTACAACTTCAATCGAAATTTTCAGAGACTCCTCTGCCCAGCTGAGTTTAGCGCAGGCAATCACCAAAAACTATCAAAAATCCACCAAAGACCACTTTATTTTCCCCTATACCAACCACACCTTTTGGGTGCGATTTATCCTGAAAAATACCAATGCTCAAACTAAAAACTGGTTTTTGGTGTGGGGGAATCCTCTGGTAGAGCAGCTTGATTTTTACATCTCAGACAGCACCAACCGGCGTTTCTTGCACAAGCAACAAAAAATTCTGACCCATGAAAAGGAAAGAAAAATGATTGATCAAGAACCCAAATTCTCTTTTAGGGTGATTGCATCAAACGTTAAGTTGACTCAGTAGCGTCATTAAATAGGCATCATCCCGAGCAGCTTTCTTGCGTTTGCGCTTTAAACTCATTTTAGTCGGGTCTCGGCTGATC